>DASQ01000128.1:0-8830 GCA_002503885.1 Methanoculleus marisnigri
CTCCCCCTCCCCTGTCTCTACTGCCTCATGGGATACCCGTAACCCCCACCCCCAGGGCGGGGGCAGTCAGGCGATACCCGGTGGAAAGCCGTGCTCCGGAGTACCCCCGGAGTGCGACCATAGCGCCCGCCCCCACACGCCAAAATTCCTAAAATAAACTGACAAGATGCACTAGATTGGCATTGGGCGTTATCCTGCGCCTGCAGGTCGATATCTTCGATCCGTGCCTGCTCAGAGCGATGAGCAATATAACTCTGGAGGCGATTCGGCCCGTGAGGGATTCAACAGAGCCAGAAAAGTCAAATTAGTTGGATATTCCAGGCGGCTCACTTGAGTTTTTTCTCGAGTTTCTTGAGTTTCTTCTTGGCGGCCTGGCTGCCCGCAGCCGCCTGCTGCGAGAGTTCTTCTGCCTTGGCCTTCTTCACTTTGTTTAACTTCTCCATTTGTTTCTTACTTGTTGGCATTACAATTACCTCGCTACGCCTTTGGCTGGTTCTATTTACTTTTTTACCTTCTTATAAATATCCCTGTATCGTTGTATTGGCCCGGAACATCTTCGAATGAACGAAAAACTGACCTATTCAACTGCTGTTTTAACAGCCAATATCTTCCCGCCCGTAATGCATCGTAAAGAGCGTCGTGTGTTCGTCCGCATAGCAGGGTGAGTGGCAGCAGGGAGTGAACTCCGGACCCAGGCATTCCGCAAAGAGCGCATCCCACTGGCCCTGCAGCATATGATAATCGGTCCGCTCACCGCGGGGTTGCGTGAAGAACGAGATGACCTCCGTCATCAGGAAGAGATCCACGCAGGCGACGGCTACGTCCACCGGGGCGTCGTGCGAGAAGACGAAATCGATGACACCCCCGTAGGACTGGTAGACCGAGAGCGCAAGTTCAGGGGAATACATCTCCGGGACGTCGTTGTTCGCATCCATCTCGAAGAGGACGAAGTGATCGATCCAGGGTTTGAGTTCTGTGAGGTGGATCTTCTTATGCTCGATGGGCATGTGGTGGTAGGCAAGCGAGCTGACGGCGAGATCGAAACGGTGATCGATGCTGCCGGAACAGTCCTGGATCCGGCTGTTCACGGTCTCGATACGGATATCGGGGAATGCATCGCGGACGGTCTTTTCAGCAAGGGCCACCATTGCAGGCGACGAATCGATGAGGAGGACTTCGGCAATCTCAGTGACCCTGCCGGTGTCTTGCAGGTGCCGCAAGAGTGATACGGTGAGCCCTCCGTCGCCGCACCCTATGTCCATCATGGCAAACGGCCCATCGATCTGCGGCAGGGTGTTGCCGCACTGTGCAATGAATCGCTTTCTTGCCTCCCGCATCATGGGGACACCGGCAAAGTGCATGAACGGGCGCGGGTCGGCAAACGCCACCGTGGGCATGGCGAGTTTCCCGTTGTGGCGCTCAAGGAAGCCGAGGAGAAAGCCCGCAGAGAAGAGATCGCTCTCCTCGCCAAGAGCAGCGGCGTTCAGCCATTCGATCCCCTCTGCGGCCTGCCCGTGGGCGGCAAGCACTGTTCCTATGTAGTAGTCGAAGGCAGAGAGCAGATTCGGCCGGATGTCGCCGTCATAGGTGCCCGGCGCAGTCCCGCTCCTGAGAACCTCGTCTGCAAGGCCGGACCACTCCGCCGACTCCTGCGCTGAAAGGAAGAGCATACTGATCGTATTCTGCCGGCAACCGGTATGAGCGTTCGTATTCTCTCCCGGTCTTATGGGCAGGATTCATGATCTGGACGGACCGCGAGCGGTTGTCGATAATGCCGGATACCACAAGCAAAAGAACATCGTATCGGATTAAAACTTCAAAACAGTCCTGAAAGGATGCTGCTAAGGGGATTCGAACCCCTGTCGAGGGAGTGAGAGTCCCTCATGATTGGCCGGTCTACACTATAGCAGCGCATTGCATCAACGTGCTCTGCATTATTGGGCATAATTCTATTTAAATCTGTCTCACGCCCTCCCCTCTCCGGTCCTGCCGGTAACAGGACAATCGGGGCCCTATACGGGCCAGGATTTCCTCTATGCTTCGTGATTTCCATCATAGGTACCAATAAGTAGCTTCCCAGCATACATGTACCGGCAGCAATGAGCAGTGTCGAAGAGCAGATACGGGAACTTGGGGACGAACTCAAAAATACCCCGTACAACAAGGCGACCTCCAAGCACATCGGTCGCCTCAAGGCGAAACTCGCGAAAATTCGTGACGAAGCGGTAACCCGGGCCATGGCCTCCTCCGGAGGGGGCGAGGGGTTCTCCGTGAAGAAGTCGGGAGACGCCACCGTTGTTCTGGTCGGCTTCCCGTCCGTGGGAAAAAGTACGCTGCTCAACAGGCTCACCGGCTCTGATATAAGCGAAACGGCGGCCTATGCTTTCACGACCGTCTCCGTGATCCCGGGCTTGATGGAACACCGGGGCGCGAAGATCCAGATCCTGGATATCCCCGGCCTGATCGCCGGCGCCGCCATGGGTAAAGGCCACGGGAAAGAGGTCATCGCCGTCGTGCGGAGCGCCGACCTGATCCTTGTCCTGGTCGACGTCTTCAACGAGCAGCATACGGACGTCCTTCTCCGCGAACTCCACGATGCCGGCATCCGGATCAACCGACCGAGACCCGATATCACCATCAAGAAGGCCGGGTGCGGCGGTATCAGGCTGAACACCGTCGGCGCCGTCGACCTCGATCTCGAGGATATCCGCGCAATCCTCGCAGAGAGCAAGATCGTCAACGCGGATGTTCTGATCCGCAACGAAGTCGATCAGGACGACTTCATCGATGCAATGATCGGCAACCGTGTCTACGTCCCCGCGTTCATCGCAGTCAACAAGGTCGACCTGGTAGACGAGCAGACCGGAGCGGAGATAGAGAATGAACTGGGCGAGCGGTTCGGTGACGCGCCCATCATGGTGTCGGCGCACAGCGGCTACCGCATCGAAGAACTCAAAGACGCCATATTCGAGAACCTGGGGTTCATGCGGGTCTACTTAAAACCCCTCGGCGGCCCCGCGGATATGGAAGAGCCGTTGATCATCCGGAGTCCGGCCACGGTCGAGGATGTCTGCAACCGCCTTCACCGGGATTTCTCGGACAAGTTCCGGTATGCGAAGGTCTGGGGCGACTCTGCAAAACACGACGCGCAGCGTGTCGGGATCACCCACCAACTCGCGGACGGCGACGTCCTCTCCGTCGTCACCCGCCGCTGACCGCTTTTTTTAGAACCGGGAGAGGTGCATCGGTCTTTATGGCTGTTCCCGAGTAGTGTGCACGGCTTGCCCGGTAGCCGAGAGCCGAGAGGTTCCCGATGACGGTCTCGATGCCGCCGGGGGAGACCCGCAGCGATTTTGCGACGACGTGGTAGTCGTAGTGGCTCGAGGTCTCCAGTTCATGGCGGCAGGTATCGAGCAGCCGCGCGATCCGCGAGCCGGTCCCGGCCGTGACCGACGGCAGCGTCTCCTGCATCGCGGCAAGCGTCCCGTCGTCGTTGATGCTCCCTGTCCAGAGGGGGCCGACCGGCACGAGGTCCGCACCGCAGTCCGCGCATTTCCCCGGTCCGGGGAGCATCCCGGTCTGCTCTGTCCGGTAGAGGCAGTGTCCGCACTGCATCACGTAGCCGATCCGCCCAAGTGTCCGGTCGGCCGCCGCCGCCCCGTACCGGACACGCAGGTGCAGCCGGTGAAAGTGCGCATGCGCGTAGCAGAAGAGGGGTTCTATGCCCCGGTCATACTTGATCACCTCGCGCGCCACAAACCCGAGCAGCGTCCGGAGGCCGACCTCGGGGTGGTACTCGGTGTTCCGGGGGTGGGAGAAGTAGCGGCGCATGCCTGCTTTTAAGTGCGCTCCGCAGAGCGGCGCGGTGTCGGTGGCGGTGACGAAGAGGTAGTCTCCGGCGCTCCGTGCCGCGGAGTCGACGAACGGTGCCGGTGTCCCGAAGGGGTCGAGGTCGACGGCGTCAAACCTTCTCGCGCTCATCAGTGCGTTCGCGTCCTCTCCGGTCACCTCGGCGGCAAGACCCAGCGCCTCCACGTTCTGCCGGATCAATTCGACCGCCTTCGCGCTGCGGTCGTTGATCGTCACCGGTATCCCGACTTCATGCGCCACCCTTAATCCCCGGACCCCGGACGCCGCCATGGCGTCGACATAACTCTTCGGCCGCAGGACGGAGAGCAGCAGGACCGTAGCGTCCCGGTTCATCTCCATGCGCGAGTTATAAAAGACCGGACCGCTTCCAGGCGGGAACTGGAGGTGAGGATCCTGCTTGGGCACGAAAAACCGGGTTTTCCCTTCAGTAACCTCAACAACATCCATGCTTCCAGAAAAGGTGGATGCTCGATACCCTTATACCTTCTCATGAGCAATACTCTTACTCCTGCGTATGGGCTTGTGGCCTAGTCCGGACATGGCGTCAGCCTCCTAAGCTGAATGTCGGGGGTTCGAATCCCCCCAAGCCCGTCATTTTTCCAAATGCCGCTCCAGAAGACCTCTGGTTATTTATCTTCCGCCCGAGAACCTAACTCTTCGAGAATGAGCGCTTCCGCCTTCATCAGGGTTACCCGCCCGCACAACGCCGTCGTTGCCGGCCTTACGGCGCTCCTGGGATACCTCATCGCCACAGGAACCCTTACGCCGCCGTCGCTCCTGCTCGCGGTGGTCGTCGCGCTCATCACCGCCGGCGGGAACGTGATCAACGACATCTACGATGTCGAGATCGACCGGATCAACCGGCCCGAGAGGCCCATACCGTCAGGAGAGATCAGCCTTGCCGGTGCAAAGGCGTATACGGTGGCGCTCTTTGCCGTCGGTCTTCTCGCCGCCACCCTGACGACACCGCTCTGCCTTGCGATCGCCCTCGCGAACGCGGTCGTCCTGATCGCATACGCCGTCTGGCTGAAGCGGACCCCGGTTCTCGGCAACATGGCCGTCGCCTACCTGACCGCCAGCGTCTTCCTCTTCGGCGGAGCGTTTGCGGGTATCGAGGGGCTCGTCCAGAACCTCTCGCTCGCGGCGATCACGTTCCTTGCCACCATCGCACGGGAGGTCTTAAAAGACGCAGAGGACGTGGACGGGGATGCGGCGGGAGGGGCACGCACCCTCCCGATGATCGTCGGTATCCGGCGGACGGGAACGCTTGCGTTCGCCTGTGCCTGCGGCGCCGTGGTGGCAAGCGTCCTCCCCTTCGGCGACTGGTGGGGTCCCTTCTACCTCGCCGCCATCGCGGTGGTGGATATCGTCATCCTCTTCGGGGCCTCCCGGGGCCTCCGGTGTACGACATCGGCCTGTGTCCGGGATTCCGGAGCGACGTCGATCCTGCGAACCGGAATGTTCGCCGCGCTCGCGGTCTTTGCGATTGCTGCGGTGATATGATCGAAACGTGCCTGCTATGAAACTCACTCCGGCAGGACCCCGGACCTCTCGTGGCGAGCCCGGGTTCACTTTTATCCTCTGTGTCAGGACAGATATCCGGTACGGCCTTCCGACGTTCGGAATATCTCACTGATAATTTTATCTGGTCACGGGCCGATCTGTTATCCAGGAGATCTTCATGAAAGTTTACCGGCACGGGGACACGTATATAGCACCGAATGGTTCCTTTTTTGACGGAAACGTGAAGATAGATGGAAATTTCATCGTCCCCGCGGAGACGCACGTCTGGGGGAACATGGTAGTTGCCGGCTGCCTCGAACTCGGGCCGGGCTCAACGGTCGGCGGCTCCATCGAGGCCGCGAGCATCGTCATCGGTCATGACGCCAGAATAAAAGGGCCGGTCCGGGTTTCGGAGACCGCAACCATCTGTGACAACGCGTGTCTCCATTCTATCCGGGCAGGAGGCGATATCACCCTTCGGCCGGGCGTCAGGATCGGGGATGTGAACAGTGCCGAGACGATCTTCGTCTACGGCAAGGTCACGAGCGAGCGTCTATTCGGCAGGGCCGTGAAAGTTTACGGCATCTGACGGGGACTCGATGCCGAGCAGGGCGGCATCCCTTACCGCGGTCCAGTCTGCTACCGTCTCCACGCACCCGTCTTTTAAGTTCACGACACCGATGGCGGTAAGCCCTATCCGGTCGGACATATCGATCCCGTCTTTCACCTCCATGAGGCAGCCGACGCCGATGATCGCCCGCGGATGATATCTCTTGACCATTCGTTTGATGAACGTCGAGCCCGGGACGATGAAGACGCGATACCCGAGACTCTCCAGCCACGCTGCGTTCTCGCTGACCGAACAGCGGCCGCAATTCCGGCATTTTAAGCCTTCGGGGGTCAGGTGTGCCGGACACTGCGCCGACCGCAGGCACTGGGGCAGGAAGACCGCCCGCTGCTCCACAGGAATCTCCGAGAACGCCTTCGTGTTCATGGTGTTTCGGAGCGTTATGAAGAACGTGACGAGGTCTTTGTCGTCCAGCCCGAGGAGCTTGCAGAACGCCTTCACGAGCCCCTCTAAGAGGATCATGCCGGGTATCAGGATCCGCGGGAGATAGAACTTCCCGTTGGTGATCGAGGCGGCAGCGATGATGGCGAGGGCTACTGCGGCAAGCAGCATCCCGAGAATGAGGAAGAACGTCATCTCCCCGATGATGGTCATCAACTGGACCCAGATCCCGGAGTCGAAGAAGGTCATCGTCGCGCGCCCTCTGTTTTGACCAGCTGAAAAGACTTTGCATACGGCGGCCGCAGCACCCCGATCTCGGTGACGATCGCATCGACGAGGTCGAGCGGGGTGGCGTCGAAGGCGTAGTTGAGCACGTTCACGCTGTCGGGCACGAGCTGCCGGTCGCCACAATAGGCGAGTTCAGAGCGGTCCCGCTCTTCGATGGTGATATCCGACTCCGTCCGGGCAAGGTCGAACGTGGAGATGGGCGCCGCAACGTAGAACGGGATCCCGTGATGCCGGGCGGCAACGGCGTGCATGTAGGTCCCGATCTTGTTAAAGACCGCATCTTTGGTGATCCGGTCCGCACCGACGATGACGAGGTCGATCTTCCCCTTCCGCATCAGGTATGCCGCCGAGGAGTCGGGGATGAGGGTCACGTCGATCCCGTCGCGAGCGAGTTCCCAGCAGGTGAGCCGGGACCCCTGGTTCAGCGGGCGGGTCTCGGAGGCGAGCACCCGCACGCTCTTTCCGGCCGCAACCGCCGACCGGATCGTCCCGAGCGCCGTGCCCCAGCACCGGCAGGCGAGCGCTCCCGCGTTGCAGTGGGTGAGCACCGTGCACTCTGTCGGGAAGAGTTCTTCCCCGAACGCACCGAGCCTCCGGCAGGTCAGTTCGTCCTCTTGTGCGACGGCGGTCGCCTCGGCGACCGCGAGCGCCTTCGCCTCGGCGACCGATGCGGCCATCGCCACCTTTCTTGCCACGCGGTCGATCCCCCACGCGAGGTTCACCGCGGTCGGGCGGGTGCTCCTGAGCAGGTCGGCGGCACGGCCGATCTCCGCAAGCAACCGCCCGAGATCCTGCTCGGTGCTCCGGACGGCCGCGAGCGCCACCCCCATCGCACCGGCGATGCCGAGCGCAGGTGCCCCCCGGATCTCAAGCCTCCCGATCGCCCGGGCGAGGTCATCGACGGTTGCGCACCGCATCTGCTCGTACCGGCCCGGGAGGAGGGTCTGGTCGATATAGACGATGCAGCCGGTCTCTGCATCCCACTCGATGGTGTAGGGCTCTTCCCTCTCCGGCATGCCTATCCCACCCTGACCGTGTCCAGGTACGCCCGCATCGCGGCCGCTCCCCCCATGGCGACCGAGTCGGGAATATCCCTCGGCGCGGTGGCTGTCCCGGTCACGTAGATCCCGGGCTTCACCGTGAGCACGGGGCCGACTTTCTGGTCGGTAACGCTGAAGAACCCGGACTCGTCCCGCGGGATCCCGAGCATCCGGCTGATCTCTTCTGCTCCATTGGCCGGTTCAAGCCCGACGGAGAGGACCACCAGGTCCGGGTGGAACGTCTCCACCTCACGGGTCTCCGTGTTCTCCGCGACCATCATCAGGTGGTCGTTCTCCTCGAGCACCTCGCCCGGGAACCCGCGGACGAACCTGACCCCGAGGCTCCTCGCCCGCTCGTAGTACTCCTCGTAACCCTTGCCGTATGCCCGGACGTCGTTATAAAAGACGGTCACCTCGATATCGGGGTTCTTCTCCCGGATGAGCATGGCGTTCTTCATCGCATACATGCAGCAGACCCCCGAGCAGTAAGGGCGGCCGACGCTGAGGTCGCGGGAGCCGACACACTGGACGAACGCTATGCTCCGGGGCGGTTTGCCGTTCGAGAGCCGCTTGAGTTTGCCGCCTGTGGGGCCGCTCGCGTTGATCATCCGCTCGAACTCGAGGCTCGTGATCACGTCGGGGATGAGGAGGTAGCGCAGTTGCGCTTTATTCCGGGCGTCAAACGTCTTATAGCCGGTCGCGACGATGATGCTTGCCGCCTCTATCTCGATCAGGCGCTCCTCTTCCTCGCGGAGGATCGCCTCCTTGCCGCAGACGTCGTAGCAGAGGCCGCACTCGATGCAGTGCTCCTTATCCTTGACGACGATATCGGGGACTGCCTGGGCATGGGGTTTATAGATTGCTTTCCGCACGCCGATGCCGGCGTCGAACCGGTTGTAGACCTCCACCGGGCAGATCTGGATGCAGTCGCCGCACCCGTTGCACTCGTCCTCGATGATATAGCGGGGGTGCTTCCTGATCCGGACGAGGAACCTGCCGACCTCTCCCTCGACCGATTCGACCTCGGAGCAGGTGTGGATGGTGACGTTTTTGTGCCGGGCCACCTCCACCATCTTTGGAGAGAGGATGCACATCGAGCAGTCGTTGGTGGGGAACGTCT
>DASQ01000128.1:8837-9371 GCA_002503885.1 Methanoculleus marisnigri
GGTCCGCAAGGTCGAGCGCCGCCTGGATGCCGGCAACCCCGGCACCGATGACCGCGACGTCAACCATGGCGGTACCTCCCTGCGAGTTTGACGTATTCACGCGCATTGTGGACGATGCCTTCCTGCTGTTCGGGCGTCNNCCGGCACGCCGAGGACCAGCGAGTGCGCCGGGATCTCCTTGCCTTCCGTTACCACGGCACCGGCGCCGATGATGGAGCCTTCCCCCACCACCGCGCCGTTCAGGACGATGGCGCCCATCCCGACGAGCACCCGATCGCGGATGGTGCAGCCGTGCAGGATGGCGCCGTGACCGACCGAGACCTCCGCCCCGATCCCGACCGGGAACCCGATCGTGGTGTGGACGACGGCGTTGTCCTGGATGTTTGAGCCCGCTCCTACCGTGATCGTATCCTTATCCGCCCGGACCACGGCCCCAAACCAGATGTTCACATCGTCGGCGAGCGTCACATCTCCGATGACGGTTGCGTTCTGCGCAATAAAGACGCGGTCCCCCACGACTGATCCGCTCTCCAT
>DASQ01000032.1:0-642 GCA_002503885.1 Methanoculleus marisnigri
GGGATCGACCTTCCGGCGGTTTGCTGCAGGCGATCTGGATGAGACGGGCTTCGCCAGCGCCGTCCAGTTTCCGGGGGGTTGGGGATTCGTCGCGGAGCTTCCGGTGCAGCGCCGCGTCAAGTCCCTGCGTGACAAACGCTTTGCGGACGTTGAACACGGACAGCGGGTGACACCGGACAAGCTCGGCAACTTCGGGATCAGGTTTGTCGGCATGGAGCAGGATGTAGGCATGCCGGATCGTGGAGGCAGAGGATTTACCACGGTGAACGAGGCCTTCGAGGAACGAACGCTGGTCGTCGGTAAGGGTAACGGTGTACTTGCTTTTCCCCATGATGATATATTCAACAGAGAACAATATAATTGTTATTATAATAATGAGGGACAAAAGGCACTAGTTTGCGCACTTGCCATCGATACCATGACCACACCTCCAAGAAGCACCACAAGGAGCAGGGGGAGGGCCCGCGTTCCAACTTTTCCGTTCATGTGCTTTTCCTCCAGTTTTCTCCCCGGAGGCAGAAGAGGCACGCGTTTAAGTACGCAGAACGCTTACGTTCCCTTTGCCTCCGGGCTTGCGGGGTGCGTCATCCGGGGCGTCAGACCTGGGGATGGGCGGCCCCCGCACACAAGCGGGCACCGCAC
>DASQ01000032.1:769-3150 GCA_002503885.1 Methanoculleus marisnigri
GACGCGGCTCCGTCTTCATCGAACCCCTCCACCCGGAGCAGGGCACCGCCGTAGTCGTTTTCGGCAAGGGCCGCCGAGAGGTACCCGCCGCCAGGGGTCCAGGTCACCGGAGCGGAGGCATTGATCGTGTTCTGCCGGAGGATGCTTCCCTCCTCGCCGAGCGAGACCTCCAGAACTCCCGCCGGTTCCGCACCCGTGACCCCGGCAAGCAGGCTGTAACCGCCGGCCGCCTCCTGCCGCGCCGCCGAGAGGAGGTACCGGTCCCCGGGGCCGCCGCGGATCGTCGTGTTCCAGACCTGGGCGCCCCGGTTGTCGAACTTCGCCGCTATGATGGTCCCGGGCGCCCCTGCTGCTTCCCCGGCGACGAGGAACTCTCCCGCCGGATCCGGGACGACGATCGGGATCGAACCCGGACTCACGCCCCCGGCCGGCTCCTGCCAGGCGACGGTGCCGTTAACATCGATCTTCGCGATCCAGCCGCTCCCGGCCGCGATCCAGCCCGTATCGCCCGAGGGCGCGATCGCCCAGTACTCTCCCTCCGCGGCAAGGTCCGTGCGGTGCCGTTCGCTCCCTTCTCTGTCCGTCAGGATGACGAGGCCGCGGGAGGCCGCGACGGCGAGCTCTCCTGGACCGGCAGGCGCGATCCCCGTCCCGCGACGGTCGCCCGGAGCCGGGTAGGTCATACCCCATGCCACCGCCCCCTCCCGGTCGAGGAGGATAACCCTCGGCGTCGGGTGGAAGTCACCTGTCTCCGAGACCGAACCGGCGACCGCGTAGCCGTCGGGAACTTCGATAATGGAGAACGCTTCGTCAGACTTCCCGCTGTCGATGACAGTGAACCATTCCCGGTCCCCGGCATCGTCCAGTTTCAGCACCCAGACGTCCCCCTCCAGCGTGCGATGGCCCGGCGTCAGCGGCCGGTCGAGGCATCCGGCAGCGGTGGTCAGCAGGATGAACGCGGCAACCACTGCCAAGGTCCAGATTTTCCCCTGGGCTATTGTCATCGAATCACGCTCCTCGGGGGTTGTAAAAAGGTTTAATACAGAATATAAAGCGCTCAGAAATCATATACGCTCCCGAGGACTGCAAACCCATCGTCCGACGCCCGGATGATCGAGACGACCGATCTATCATCCCCTATGTCGTACGATGCATCCCATGCGACCATTCCCTCGCCATCGAGCCTGACGACGTGAAGGGGGGATCCCGGATAGCCCAGCGGCTGGAGTCCGATAAACTCGGGAACGATAAAACCGGCATATGCATATCCGCCGTCCTCCGTCGCGACGACGACTCGGGAGACATTTACCGGCCGTTCCCCGATCAGCCTGCCGTCCGCGGCAAGAGAGGCTTCGAACGTCTCCGTAAACCGCCCATCAGCCGTTTCATTTCCTGCATCCAGGACGGTGCCATAGACGAGATCGTAGGTTCCGGCAGGAGAGATGCGGACAACGTAGAGGTCATCGCGCGATCGGCTCCCGAGCGTCTCGTTCCAGATGGGATGTCCCTCAGCATCGAGTCTTGCGACCCATACATCCGCTCCGGCAGTCCCTCCTGCGACGAAACCTCCCGAGGGTACCGCGGCGATCGTACCGACGTTCCGGTCGGTTTCAAACGCCGCAGTCCATGCGATCTCCCCGTCCTCGCCCACCCTGACGATCCTGGCATCTCCGGCTGCAGCATACCCCCCGCCCGGCGCTCCGACGACTTTCCACCAGTCGCTCCCCCCGCCGAGCGGTGTGCTCCAGAGGACGTTTCCATTTTCATCCACCCGTGTTAGAATTCCAGAATACCCGGCAACGACGTATCCGCCGTCCGGCGCCTCGACCAGCGAGCTGCCGTAATCCGGCGGCGTACCGAAGGTCATGGTTGATACGACGTTCCCGTCTCCGTCGAGGGTAACGATGCGGGGGACCGGGCCGTTCCCATCGGCGTTCGTCCCCGTGCCCGCGATTGCGTACCCGCCGTCGCGGGTCTGAATCATCGCCTGCCCTCTGCCGTTCGGGTCGCCGTCGACGATCGCAGTCCATTGGAGGGATCCGTCCGAATCGGTCTTGAGGACCCATGTGTCCAGAGTGAGGTCTCTATGCCCCCTATCGATGCATCCGGCGATGAACGGTATGGTTAGCGCTAAAAGAAGAATGAGTATTGCACACATCACACTTCTTCGGTGATAGTGAAAGGGTGTGGTCTCCATAATTACAGCCTGTTTTCCCAATTTCTCATTTACTCAAACTAAAAAAGAGATGTAACTGGTCAGGTCCTCTCTGACCACATATTTAATTATGATGTTCTTTGAGGTTTCCTTTTTTGAAAATATGCCCAAAATACCGGCAGATCCTTATATAATGGGAGATAATTAGATATTGTGATGGTGAACT
>DASQ01000143.1 GCA_002503885.1 Methanoculleus marisnigri
CCCCGATATAGCCTCTTGTCGCACGCCCCCTTATCGCTCCCAGCGTGGGAGGAGGGGCAGAAGAAGATGGCCGGAGGCGAGCCGGTCGAGGGGCTCGAGGTAGAGTTCCGCCGCAAAGACGGGTCCGTGGCATTCGTAGAACTGAACGAGTCCCCGATCATCGAGCATGGAAGAGTGGTCGGCGTCCAGGCGGTGGGCAGGGATATCACCGGGCGAAAGCACGACGAGGAGCTCAAAAACCGGGCCTTCGGGCAGATCGAACGAAACATCGAACAGTTTGCCGTCCTCGGCGACCACATCCGCCAGCCCCTGCAGGTGACCCTCGGGAGAGCGGAACTGCTCGACGACGAGAAGGCGGCAGCGATCATTCGTAATCAGGTCGAGCGGATCAACGAGTACATCAGACAGCTGGACCGAGGATGGGTGGAGTCCCGGATGGTCCGCGATTTCCTCCGGCGGCATGAGCGGGGGTGAGCCCGGTGATTCAGCCGAACCGGCCCGGCAGGGATCCCCCGCGGATTGCTTACCCTTACCGCCCGGCAGGTGGTTTTTCCGTGACCGAATCGATCCCGATGTCACAGTCCTGTATCGCGCCGTGTTCGGAAAAAACCGAGCGAATTTCTCCAAGAATCCGCTCTGCCAGCATTCGCGCATCGCCCTCCTGGTCGGTATCCATCTCGATGAACCCGGCCAGTTCTATACGGAACTTTTTCATGGCATTTACCTCCGTCTTCCCGCAGAGCCTACCCCTGGTGTCCTAAAGTCCATGGGTAGTTGGCTCCTCTCCGATACTGCTGAGAACCGCCTGCACGACCCTGTCCACATGCTCCCACGTGGGGTTATCCGCGCTCATACCCGGACGCCGGACAATAAACGGGCGCCCTTCGTCACCGGCTTTGCGCATGTCGGGGTCCAGAGGGATACTGCCGAGGTACGGCACGCCAAGGTCCTCTGCGGCCTTCTTCCCCCCGCCCTGTCCGAAGAGGTCGATCTCCTTGCCGCAGTGCGGGCAAACCATTCCACTCATGTTCTCGACGATGCCGAGAACCTTAATATCCATTTTCTCGACGAACTTCACGGCCTTGGTCGAGTCGAGTATGGCAACCTCCTGCGGCGTCGTGACAATAACGGCACCGGCAACGTTCGGGGCGAGCTGGATGATCGATAACGCCTCGTCTCCCGTGCCCGGGGGCAGATCCACCACGAGGTAGTCCAGGTCTCCCCAGTTGACATCTGCGAGGAACTGTTTGATGACCTGCATCTTCATGGGGCCGCGCCAGATGACAGGAGTGCTCTTATCCGGCAGGAGAAACGCCATCGAAACGACGCCAAGTGACGGCACTACGTATACCGGTTCAATCGTCGTGCCGTTCATCGACGTGAGTTTGGTCTCCTCGATGCCCATCATTTTGGGGATGTTGGGGCCGTGGATATCGAGATCGAGAAGACCCGTCTGGTAGCCGTGGTTCGCAAGCGCCATTGCAAGGTTCGCAGCCACCGTTGTCTTGCCGACGCCCCCTTTCCCACTCAGCACCAGGATAACGTGCCTGACACTCACTTCGACTTTTTCAAACGGGTTTTTCTGTTGCTGCTCGATTTCAGGAGAACCACCGCTCTGGGTCTCCGCATTCATGACCGTATCGTTTGCTTCTTCCATAACATATCCTCTGTACCCCATGCGTCCGGCGAAGAATGACTTTGTTCGCTGATCCGGGGTGTTTATAAGCCGAGTTCACACCGCTGGACGATGTTGTTCTTCCCGCCACCCTGGCATCCTCCAGACGAAACCGGCATTCCGGGTTTGCCTGGAGAGAGGAAGACCTGCGTATCAACCGCCAGACGGCTAATGCCGCAACACCTGTGTGCTACACGGCTTACATAACAAAGTTAACGCCGTTAACAGAAAACATTACTGATACTTACATCCTCAAGAACCCCACCCGAAGATCCTCTGCAGGGAAAAAGTCTCCCTGCGGCCTGATCGGGCACGATCGAGGAGACTGAGACGGGTGCAGAAGACCATCTTGCCGGGAAACCCACGTTAAAGAGAAGGTATGGACACAGGGTAGATAGAGGGCTGTGTGATGGCATTTGATCTATCGAAATGTGACTTCTCGCGTTGCAGTGGAGAATGTCTCGTCCGCTGCCCGTATGTGGCATACGACGAGGCCGACGCAAAGAGCGCCATAAAATCCCTGATACGGGGAGAGGAGCACCCAATCCTGAAAGAGTGCATCACCTGCGCGGCATGCAACGATTTCTGTCCACGGGGCGCCAATCCCTGGGACCTCATTGCACGGCGGCAGGAAGAGACAGGCGCTCTCGGCATCCCCCCGGATGCAAAGCCGGCGAGCGACTGGCTGACAAAGCCGGCGACGGTCATCCGGAGGGGGAAGCAGGGCGGCCCGCTGATCTCCGCCGGCGGCATCTACGAGGTGGTGCCCCAGGCCGAGTTCCTCACGGGGCAGGTGTTTGAGGATGCAACCCTCATCGGGGGAGGGCCGTACGCGTGCGGGTTCACCGAGACCCACCTCGGGCGGGCGTCCCGGCCGCTGAAGTCCTTCCCGCAGTTCATCGCGAACCTCGCAAAAGCGGCCGAGGAGTTCGGGGTCGATGAGATCATCTTCACCCACGACGCCTGCTACAATGTGGCGACGACACTCGCGATGCAACAGGGGATAGAAGTGCCGTTCCGGCCGGTCCATATCCTCGAGTACATCAGGAACTGGCTCCGCGACCACCCTGACCGCATTGTCCACCCGCTCGGCATCAGCATCGCGGTGCAGGGCGGCTGCACAACCCGCTACGCCCCGAAAGGCGGGGACCGCGAGATCTGGTCGGACTGGCTCGCCGATATCTTCGAGCTGATCGGTGTCAGATCGGTCGAGGAGAAGCGGACCTACACGGGAGACGATCGGCTCTGCTGCGGGTGCGGGATCTTCCATACCCAGCACGAACGGGCGCTCGAGATCCAGCGCAGGAATATCGGCGACGCCGCCGAGGCCGGCGCCGAAGAGCTCGTCTTCATCTGCCCGGCCTGCATCTCCGTGATGCGCGCGACCTGCCGGAAGATGGAACTCGAGCCGATCTACATCACCCAGCTGGTGAAACGTGCGCTGGGTGAGGAACTCGGACCCGCCGGCACCGCTGCGTTCGGGTACCCGGTGAAGTAATCAGGTGAGGTGAGAAGAATGGTGAAGTTTACGAAGGAGATGAAAGAAGCCCTGCGGGTTCCCGGCAAAGGAGGGAGCCTGATCTACCTCTGCACGTCGAGCAGGGACGGCAACCCCAACATCGCCGCGATGCGGTTCGTCGCCACGCACATGGACGACAAGATCCTGATCGCCGATATGTTCCTCTTGAAGACGAAGGCGAACATCAAGGAGAATCCCAATGTCGCGGTCACCATCTGCCATCCACTCGAAGAAGGGCGGTGGTGGGTCTTCCGGGGGAAGGCCGTGGACATGGAGTACGGGTTCCCGCGGGATTTCGACTGGTACGGCGCAAACGCGACTGATATCCTGGACGAGTGGGGCAACTGGAACAAGTCCGAACCGCCGGACGAGGTGCCGCCCGACATCGTCTTCCCGAGAGCAGTCCAGCGCGGGGTTGTGGTGGTGCATGTCGAGGAGGCCTACTCCATTGAGCCCGGGCATACGGGCGAGAGGATTCTTTCGGAGTGATCGGGATGACGGTAAACCTTACAGACAGGATGAAAGCATGGATTGAGGCGATGGGATGCCACCTCTGTGTCGCGACACCGGGGGGCGTGCCGTTCGTGGTGCTGGGGCGCTACGCGCAGGCGACAGCCGGCGACGAGGTGGCGTTCGCGCTCGCGGAGGACGAGGCGAAGGTCATCGCCCCCGTGTTGTCGGAGAACCCCCGGGTGGCATTCGGCATATCACGGCAGGGCGGCATCCGCGCGGCATACCAGTTCAAGGGGACGGGACAACTCCTCCGTTCAGGGGAGGCCTTCGACGCGGTTGCAGCGCGAGCAAAAGACGAGAAAGGGATAGAAACCGGGGCTGTACTCCTCGTGCACCTGAACGAACTCTACTGCACGAAGCCCGGGTATGAAGCCGGGCTGAGGCTGGATGGCATGCCACCTGAGGAACTCGATGCGTGGGAGCGGCAGCGCTGGAAGGACGTGCCGAGGAAGCGGGCCTGAGGTTCGATGACCGGCGACCGAAAAGAGACGGACGGCAAGAAGATGCCGGACCGGTTCCCCTGGATCATTCCCTTCGCATGCGAGGGGTGCGGCGACTGTGTCGAGGCGTGTCCGACCGGCTCGATCGAACTTGTGGACCTGGGAAAAAAGATCGACAAGGCCTGGATCACGAACCCCGACACCTGCATCGGGTGCGGGAAGTGCGCACAGGCCTGTGTCGTGGGCGCCGTGCAGATGACGTCGTACGTCGAGAAGGCACTCCGGCGATACCGCGAGAAGACGACGCCGGAGTGACCGGCGATTCGGCTCCCTCTTTTCAGGATCGTGGGGCGAGGAGCCCCCCGACTTAAGTCGGGGGAGGTATCGGCCCTCGGCGTGTCCCGATACACTTTCACCCCGCACGGGCACTTGTTATGCCTGGGGAGTGCCCACAGGGATCTGGTTGCGCCACAGAAGGCACGAAGCAGGTGAGTATCTTTCCTGCGGATTACCGTTACACGCGATTGGCGCAAACGACACCACAGTGCAGCGACATTGCTGCCAGGGCCGCCGTCAACCGGCCCATTGCGGTCTGCTCCCCCGCTATTGGAGGAGAAGTTGAATCGCAAGCCTGTAAAGAGCGTGGTACCACACACGGCACCATGCCCCCGACTTCAGTCGGGGGTAGTTGACCGCACCCCGAATGATTCGAGCAGCACGTCGGCGTTCAGGCTGCCGAAATGGTAGACCTCGCCGGACGTTGAATCGTTGATCGTGACCTCCGCCGGCGAGAAGGCGAGCAGGGAGTCCACCTTCAGGAAGTCGTAGCCAGCGTCCTTGAGCACCCGGCCAAACGGCCTCCCGTAGTCAGGGGAGGTCTGCGAGGGCAGGGTTGCAAAGACCGGGTCGTAGCCTTCCGCGACGAGGGAGACCGAGCCGTAGTAGATGTTGCAGTCGTTGGTCGCCCCCATCGCCTCGATGCCGGTTCGCTTTACAGGCGCTATCGGCGACCGCCCCGCCGCATGGCTGATGCGGAGGGTGTCGTATCCCCTCTCTTCGAGTTTGTGGAGGGTCGCCGTGACGACCCGCCCGGAGATCTGTACCGAGCCAACGAGGCTGCGTGTCGGGGCGACAAGGACGTAGAGGTTTTCCGGGTCGATGCCGCATTTTTCCGCGATGAAACCGGTGACCTCCTCATCCGGGAGGGTATCCGCTTCCAGCGCCAGGATGCCGAACCGGGAGGTGTCGTGATAGCCGATCTTCCGATAGGTCTCTTTCGGTTTGGCGGCCAGTGCCCGCGCCGGGCCCGAAGCCATGGCGGAGTAGTTCCCGACTTTGAGCACCCATCCGGCCTTCTGCGAACCGAGACACGCAAGAGCGGGATGGCTCACGACGAGGTTCAGGAACGGGACCGGCACGTCCCCCACCCGGTCCATGGTTATCGCCGTCGTCGCAAGCCCTCCAAGGCAGGCCTCCACAAAGAGGGTGCCCGCCCGGTAACTCCCGGGCACGTGCACACCGCAGTCGATGCACGTCACACCATTCTCCTGCTCTGCAACCGCTACCCTGAGTTCGTCCCGACGGTCGATCATCTCTCTCACGGCAGGCATCGCCGTGCTGTTGATGCTGAGCATCGTCTTCACCTCTCTTACGGGGGATAGGATACGGAACGCTTTAGCAGTTCTCCTCCGGGCATACACGAGAAATTCTCTCACGACCCCGGTCTGGTGCCGGCCGCGCCGAGCAGCCCGGCATCGGCGAGCCACCCGATCAGACCGAGGGCAATGTCGCCGATGACGATCCCGGCGGCTGTCGCTCCCGCCACCCGGTCGGCCGCACATCTTCGGCAAACTGCCGGGCGGCCTCCGGCGAGGGGAACTCGAAGGTCCGTTCCATGGGTTCACCCCGACACCTCCCGGCCATGGCCGTCTGCACTTCGCCGGGAAGTAGGTTGCGCGACCCTGTGCGGGGATGGTATAAAAAGGTGAGACTCGTAGGGTGGTTCCCGGAGACCGTGCCCTCAGGTAGGTTCCATAGAATTTTGCGTTGTCTGCCAGGGTGCGCCGCACCAGCTCATTAGTGTCCCGAAGTCCTGATAGATCCCATCTTTGCCTGGATCGAAGAGAGGGGCGGAGTTCATCTGCAATGCCGGGGTCTCGATCCCACACCCTTTCGCGCCGTTGCAGTGCTCGCACATCGTCTGGTAATTATCAATGGAGGAGGGGCCGCCTTTGCACTTCGGGACTATGTGATCCTTCGTAAACATCACTTCTTTTCCATCCTTGAGCCCGTAGAGGTTCAGGCGATACTCATCAGCCTTGCAAAGCCGTTCCAGAGCGAAGTATCGAGCCTCGAGGCCACAACAGATACAGACCGTTCCCGAATGCAGGAAACAGCGCATCCGGTCCGAGGCCATGTTGACCAGGACGCCCCCGAACCGGATACGGTGTCGATTCCCGATTCGCCCCGATACGCCGAGGACAAAGGGCATGACGTAACCGACCGAGTACGTAGCAAGCCGATCTCTCCCACGACGCGGTTTTTTTCTCCAATTACGGGTCATCGCCGCCATCCCCGAATGCCGCGAATCCGATCTCCGCCGTGCCGTAGAGGGCAAGAACCAGCCGATGCAGGATGTCCAGGGCGTCATCAGCCTCAATCTTCCCGGGACAGGTCCGGGTCGGATACGGGCATCTCCTGATGGGAGATCCATCCTCGCAGAGACAGGAGTGGCGAAACATGATGACAAGTACACGGTCATCAATCCTGACTTCCAGGTTCTCAGGCTCATCGAGCCACACGCAGAACTCGCAACAGTCCATGTACTCCGCTCCTACTGCTTCTCAATGGCGAACTCGCCCGTCCGGATCTTTCGCATACGACCGGTGCACGCGCCGTAATGTCCCCGGCCATACGGGTGCCGAAAGTTCCCTGCCCTATAATGGGCAGGGTTCCTGATCACCCCGGAGAGAAAACGCACCAGCATACCGGGATACCCGGGCAGCACCTCGAGCATGTTTGACCGGACTTCAGTTCCCTGTTCTATCGCTGCCATGTCTATGTACCTGCCAGAATTCTGTCAAGAGTCCGGTTGCAGAGCCGGTCGGCGATCTGCACACCGGGTTCCGTCCGTCGGACGTGGCAGAAACGAACTCTTTCGCGGCCGATCTGCTGCACCAGGTCGGCAATAAGCCCGCGAAGCCGCAGATGAGTACGACACGTGCACACGCTCTCGCCGGTGATCTGCCGGATTGCCACCAGGCTGTCACTGTACAGGGCAACATTCTTCCCGGGGTCGTGCTCCACCAGGGAGCGGAGTGCGTGAATGATGCCCCAGTACTCGGCCTCGTTGTTGGTCGCGACGCCTATATAGCCGGAATCCTGCGTCACACGTGAGAACGCGTCAAAAGAGTCGAATCTGACATACGCCCACGCGGAATCGCCCGGGTTGCCTCGGCAAGCCCCGTCAGTATAAACCCGCGAGTACATACGAAACTATTGTTTATCCAGGGAAAATATATAGTTGATCATTCCTCGCCTCGCCATCTCCCGACATACGGGCGCCAGAGATCCGCAGGTACCGCGGCCGCTCATGCCCAAACAGCGCAATCAGGGAATGTTCCGAAAAACAGGGGCCCTGGAACCCACAAAGAGCAGTGCCGGCGGCACACGCAGCGGGACGCCGGGCAGCGGCTGGTTTTATGACGGTGCCATCAAAATAGATAACGGTAGTTATGATGGAAAAAACCCCGGCAAACTTCATGGACGGCGCGATCCCCGCCGGTCTCCTCGCCGCCGTGCGGGAACAGCGGCCGCTGGTGCACCACATCACGAACAGCGTCACGATCAACGACTGCGCAAATATCACGATCTGTGCCGGGGCCGCCCCGGTGATGGCCGAGGCTCCCGAGGAGGTCGCCGCGATGGTCGCCGCCGCCGGCGCCCTTGTCCTGAACATCGGGACGCTTTCGCGAGGCCAGGTCGAGGCGATGCTGATTTCCGGCCGCCGGGCAAACGAGCTCGGCATCCCGGTCATCCTCGACCCGGTCGGTGCGGGGGCGACGGAGTTCCGGACCGCGACCGTCCGGCGTCTCCTCGACAGCCTCGACATCGCCATCCTGAAGGGGAACGCCGGGGAGATCGGTGTCCTCGCCGGCACCGGCGGAAGCGTCCGGGGGGTGGACTCCGGCGGGGTCGCGGGCGATCCTGTCGAGACGGCCCGGGAATGTGCCCGGGCGACCGGCACCGTGGTGGCGATGACCGGGGCGGTCGATGTCGTCGCCGACGCGCGAAGGGTCTTTCTGGTCAGGAACGGGAATCCGGCGATGGACCGCCTCTCCGGGACCGGGTGCATGGCCGCTTCGGTCACGGCGGCGTTCGCCGCGGTCGCCGACGACTACGCGGTTGCATCGGCGGCAGCACTCGCGGCGTTCGGCCGGGCAGGGGAGCGGGCCGCGGCCGGGGGCGTCGCCGGGCCCTACTCGTTTCGGACGGCGCTCTTCGACGAACTCGCCGGGCTCACCCCCGACGACCTTGTCGTGCACGCGCGGATCGAGGAGATCTATGGCGTATGACCTCTACGTGATCACCGACGAGGGGCTGGGCCGCGGCCTCTCCCACGCGGAGCTTGCCCGCCGGGCCGTCGCCGGCGGTGCGGACGTAGTCCAGCTCCGCGACAAGAGGCTCTCCGGCCGGGACCTCCTCGCCGCGGCCTCCGCCATCCGCGAGGTCACCTATGATGCGGGAGCGCTCTTCATCGTGAACGACCGCCTGGACGTGGCCCTCGCGGCCGATGCCGACGGCATTCACCTCGGCGAGAGCGACCTCCCTATCGAACACGCCCGGAGGATTGCGCCGCCGGGGTTCATCATCGGGGCCTCGGTCGGGTCCGTGACCGCGGCGGTCCGGGCCGGGATAGAGGGCGCCGACTACGTGGCGCTCAGCCCGACGTTCTCGACCGCATCGAAGGACGACGCAGGGGAGGGCCACGGGCTTGCCATGCTCTCGGCGGTCCGTGCCGCAGTCTCCCTCCCCCTCGTCGCGATCGGCGGCATAACCCCCGATAATGTCGGCGATGTCATCGCCGCAGGGGCGGACGGCGTTGCGGTCATCTCGGCGGTCGTCGGGCAGGACGATGTCACGGCCGCCGCACGGGATCTCCGGAGCCGGATCGCCGCCGCGAAGGCGGGAAAGCGTTAATCCACCCCTCCGGCTCCCGGGGCAGCAGGCGTCCGCTGGTGGAAGGCCGCCCGCCACCGGCCGTCGCTCCTGGCATACACGGTCGATACAAAGAGTGTCTGCCCGCCGAGGGAGACGGTATACGCGAGGACGGCACCCGCCTCCCCGAGGGGCACGACCTTCGGGTCAGCGATGGTGTACGCCGGCAGTTCGTGGGGGTTCTGCACGATGTCCCGGAGGATCCCTTCCCTGTCGAGGACGCCCGGAGGGCTGACGACAAGGGCTTCCGGCGCGAGGTACTCCCGATAGAACTCCACGTCCCGGCGGTCAACGGCCTCCCAGGCCCGCTTCTCAATATCCAGCAGAACGGTTAAGAGGTCTTTCATAAGGAGCACGTCAACTACCCCCGGTTAAAACCGGGGGCTTGCAGCGGGGGCCCTTGCGGGGCACAGGGCTGCAATGTAATCGGTGCGAAGGTTGACGGTTCAAAAGACGTCCTTATTCGCACGGGCCGGTTGACGCGGCCCCTACCGATTATCCGTGGAACCACGGAATCACCGGCTACCTTTCGTAAATGGTTCAGAGCGCCGTTGACATCGGCGTTGATCAGGGTGCCCAGAGCACTCCGGTACAGTCCTCGCTTG
>DASQ01000045.1 GCA_002503885.1 Methanoculleus marisnigri
CCCCCTCCCCTGTCTCTACTGCCTAAGGTGATACCCGTAACCCCCGCCCCCACACGCCAAAATTCCTAACATAAACTGACAGGATGCAGGAGAGGCTTTTCCTCCCCTCCCGCACTTCACGGGATTGTCCGGACGATCCGCTCCTTCGTCACCTTCCCGGCAATGAATCGGGCGAGAGCGAGGAGCGCGAGCCCTGCTGCCGCGAAGATACCCTCCGTCGTCACCGAGAGGCCGCCGCCGCCCGGTGCGACCCCCTGGAGCACGACGATGAGGAAGATGAACCCGAAGATGAAGACGAACCCGAGGATCTGGTTCTCCCGCATCCCGAGCGCAAGCTGGGCCGCGCCGATGAGCCCGGCCGCGGCGGCGATCCAGACCGGGACGACGACCGCGAGGTGGAGGAGGAGCAGGGGTTCGGCGGCAATCGGAGCGTCGGTGAGGCTGACAACCGCCGTGACGGTCACTGCGGCGGAGAAGAGGGTCATCAGGTAGGCCGGCACCGCGACGCCGGCTGCTTTCCCCTCCCAGAGGCGGCGGAGGGAGACCGGGGTGCAGAGGAGCGTCTCGATGGTGCCGTCCCGCTTCTCCCGGAGGAATGCGTCGGCACAGAAGATGTAGCCCATGAACACCCCGACCGGGAGGGTGACTGCGGCGATGCCGCCGGCAACGGCCGTAGTGTCTTCACCGGCACCCGCAGCGATCCCGAGGGCCGACATGACCGGGAACCATACGGCAAAGATGAGCGCCGAGATGAGGACGCTCCGGTTCCGGAGGGCAAGCCGCATCTCGCGGCCGGCGATGACGCGAAACGTCTTCACGCCCCTACCTCCGCCTGGCCGACGTGTTCGAGATAGATCTCCTCAAGCGACCGGGACGACCGGCGGACCTCCTCGATGCGGAAGCTGGCGCCGACGAGGGCTGCGACGAGGTCGGGGGTCGCGCCGGGGTCGGAGAGGGTGCAGACGAGGCCGTCGCCGTCCATCTCGCACCCGGCGACGAACGGCAGTTTCCGGACTGTTTCGCACGCACGGGCGCCTGCACTGGCAAGGGAGACCGTCACGACCGGGCGGCCGGAGGCCGCGGTGAGGTTTGCCACCGAGTCGAAGGCACGGATCCTCCCTCCCGCAAGGATCGCGACCGTCGAGCAGATCCGCTGGACTTCGTCGAGGTGGTGGGAGTTAAGAAAGACGGTCATCTCCTCCCGCCGGGAGAGTTCGACGATGAGGTCGCGGACCATCCGCTGCGCGCCGGGGTCGAGGCCGGAGGAGGGTTCGTCGAGGAAGACGACCTCCGGCCGGTGGAGGATGGCCCGGGCGATCCCGAGTTTCCGCTTCATGCCGGTCGAGAACGTGCCGACCAGGTCGTCCCGCCGGTCGGCGAGGTCGACGAGCGCGAGGAGTTCGTCGATCCTCTCCGCCGGGTCGTCGACACCGTAGAGCCCGGCGTAGTAGGCAAGGTTGCCAGCGGCGCTCATCCGGTCGGCAAGACCGTTGTTCTCGAAGAGCACCCCGATCCTCGCGCGCGCATCGTCGTCGGCGGCGAGATCCCTCCCGAGGACCCGGACCTCGCCCGCGTCGGGGGCAAGGAGGCCGAGCAGGATCCGTATGGTCGTGGTCTTTCCGGCCCCGTTCGGGCCGAGGTAACCAAAGATCTCCCCGTGCCCGACGGTGAACGAGACGTCGCGGAGGATATCGCGGCCGTCGAAGGATCGCGAGAGGCCCCGGACCTCGACAGCGTTCACGCCCGTCGCCCCCTCGGGCTCCCCACGGCGCAGGGTTGAGAGAGGGCGGGACGGGTGATGAGGGTTATGCGGAGGTCTTCAACCGCATGAACGGTGAGAAACATAGAGATAGATCTCCTCGCAGAACGTAAAAAGAGTGACTTTTCCGTGAAAGGCGGGGAGAGGGAAACCCTGTCTTACCGGGGACTGCGTCGCCCTTTGCACAGAGGAAGACCCGCCGCCCCATCCGGCGGATCCACCTGGGGTCGTTGCGATGGAGTGTTCTCACGGCACCGGCGACCACATGCTCAGGGGTTGAACGGGTGCGCTGGCGCACCATCCCCCGTTTCCCGGGATTCGAATAAAGACAGGATAATATGGGGAAATAGGATACGAAATATGAGTTAGGGAATAGGTGGCTGGAAAACAAGTATCAGATAAAAGAAACGAGTGGGCCCGGTGCGATTCGAACGCACGACCTCCCGGTTATCAGCCGGGTGCACCACCAGCTATGCTACGGGCCCGGATGCACTCATCATAGTGCCTATAAATGTTGTACAATCTTCAATTTAAAGGTTGTGCAAAGATCCTGCTCCTGAATCGTCTGAGAATGATACCGGTGAAGAACAGGTAGCACAACAGCACAGGGATAAGATCCCCAGATGAGTATCCTCTCAGAAGTCAACTACCCCCGGTTAAAACCGGGGGCTTGCAGCGGGGGCCCCTTGTGGGGCACAGGGCTGCAATGTAATCGGTGCGAAGGTTGACGGTTCAAAAGACGTCCTTATTCGCACGGGCCGGTTGACGCGGCCCCTACCGATTATCCGTGGGATCACGGAATCACCGGCTACCTTTCGTAAATGGTTTAGAGCGCCGTTGACATCGGCGTTGATCAGGGTGCCCAGAGCACTCCGGTACAGTCCTCGCTTGATCCGCCGCTTCCTCCCATAGGGCGGTT
>DASQ01000081.1 GCA_002503885.1 Methanoculleus marisnigri
TCCAGCGTTCTTGCCAGTTGTAGCCTGTTTGACCGGAAACCCCGATAGACTCTGCCGCTTTGACGACACTCATGCCCTTATACCGCAACTGAATAAACACCAGGCGCGGGACCACTTCAGGCAATCCTTGGTGATGCTTGATCCGTTTCTTCAAAGTGGACATGGAAACGTGTCGGACAATCGCGATCTGTTCACGTCCAGTCATGCAGGCATGGGGGGTTCAAGGTTCAAGAGGGTATCGCCAGGAACTATACTATGACCAGGAAACCCCGCGATGGCACTACCCTGTTGTTCTCATGCTCAAACTCCTGGTCATCAAGTGCTTTCACCAACAATCTTACGCCCGCGCCATCTACTCCCTTACTCAGGAAGATTGGCACAATCTCGGCGTATCCCCGGAAGATCGGCTACCCCACCCTGCAACGCTCCAGCACTTTGTGAAATACCGTCTTGGAGTGGATGGTATGCAGCGAGTCATGATGCTGACCGGTAGCGCGCTTACGCGCAAACTCGACGGTGAGTCGATTGGCATCATCGATTCCACTCCCCTAGAAGCATCGCGGTATAACCAGGATGCCCCGTACAATCCCCACTATCAGATAAAGATGGATAAAGCACATATCATGCATCTGGGTCGTTATCCACTGGCGATGGTGTATTCGGGAGGAACAGATGCCGATATCACGCACCTCTCCCGACTCATCGCAACCGTTGCACCAATGCAACCAAACGTGGTAGGTGTACAACTTGACAGCGCATACGATTCCTATGAGGCACATGCACAGATCTGGTATTACCTGGATGCATGGCCGTGTATCGCTCTCCGCGAGGGGGCGGTCGTACAGGAGGAGGGTACCGAGAAACGGATCCATCACTGGGTGAATAAACTCTGGAAAGAAGGGGGAGACGTACATGCCCCCCTGGAAGAACAGCTAAGATTCCTCTTCGAGCAGGGAAGAGGAGAGCAGGTTGGGATGTTCTTTCGGAATAAGAACACCCTCAATCCAGAATTCTCAACGCTCCTACACGGCCGCGGTGATTGCGAGCGCGTGCACAACCACATCAAGACAACTGTCGGGTTCCGCCTCAAAGGAATCCGACATGAGAGTCGAGAACTCTACATCCTCCTCAACTTCATCGTATATCAACTTCTCCTCCTGGTCGGGTGTACGGCAGAGATCGAGAACCCAAGTGTGCTGAGTGCGTTGATCTGAGCGAAAATGCTCGAAAGAAAAGACCGGTCTGGCAAAAAGAGCGGAGCAACCGGTTCTTGGGAGAGGTTCCGTTCGGTTAAGTGAACGGAGGATATTTTTGGAATGAGAGAGGAAAAAGCAGGAATCAAGGAAAAAACCAAAATGGGTAACTGAATAGACTAACGGGGACAAGTGCGCCGAAAAGCATGCCATCAAATGAGGGTACTCTCTGATTTGAAGGGCTCTCCACCGACCACGTGGTTGGACCTCCCCCGGCATTTCTGGCCTCCTTCTGACCGGGTCTGGATACTTCCTCTGACCGGCTCTGTTCTGCCCCCGGGATAACCGTCACTTCGGGGATCCTTCAGCGCTGAGCTTTTTTGAGATCGATGGGCCCGTCGAGATTTGAACTCGAGGTCTCCACCGTGTGAAGGCGAATTCTGCCCTAGTTTCCAATTAAGGGCCCAAATATTCCATATCTTCCCCGACACTTCCGGTGGAAAATCCGCGTCACCTACGCCTGTAGAGCCGTACCATCCGCCTCTTCCGTAGCGATTGGCTTTCGCGATGCCGCTGTGCCGTCTTTCCGAGCATATAGGGCATAATGGTTAGGTTAATAGAAGCATCGCACCAAGGAATGCACTAAGGGGCGATCCGGTATGCAGGAAGAGGTGGAGGAGACGGCAGGGCCTGATCAGACGCCGGAGTTCGTCATCCTGCGTGTTGCGCTCTACTCCCTTGCCGTCAATGCCGGGCTGGTCGTCGCAAAACTGGGACTCTCGGTCTATTCGGGGAGCCTTGCCCTCCGTGCGGACGGCATCCACTCGTTCGTGGACGTGGTCGCCTCGCTTGCGCTGATCGTTGGGGTGTATCTCTCCTCACGCAAACGCCGGGATTTCCCGTACGGTCTCTACAAGGTCGAGAACGTCGTCTCTGTAGCCATTGCTCTCCTCATCTTCTTCACTGCCTTCGAGATTGCGGCGGAGGCGGTGACGGGCGATGCCGCCGCCCTGCCCTACAGCGGGTGGCTCCTCCTCGCCGTCGCCGCCTTCATCCCGGTGCCGTATATCCTCGGCACATACGAGGTGAACGTAGGGCAGAAATACAACTCTCCCAGCCTTATCGCGGACGGGAGGCAGCACCGGGTGGATGTCCTCTCCTCCTCGATTGTGTTCTTTGCGCTCCTCGGGCAGTTCTTCGGCATACCCCTGGACCGGATCGCGGCCGTCATTGTCGCCGTCTTCATCGTCCGTGCGGGCTGGGGGATCTTAAAAGACAGCATGCGGACCCTCCTGGACGCCTCGGTTGATTACAATACGCTCAACGAGATCCGCACAATCATCCAATCGGACCCGATGGTGAGCAGCATCAAGAGTATCACGGGCCGCAACTCCGGGCGCTACATCTTCGTGGAGGCGATGGTCGAGATGGCGGAGTCGGATTTTGAGAAGGCGCACCGGGAGAGCGAGCGCATCGAGCAGAATATACGGCAGCAGGTGCCGAATGTCGAGCGGGTCCTCATCCACTACGAACCCGAGAAAAAGACGCACCTGCGGTATGCGGTGCCGTTGCAGGACCGGGAGGGTTCGGTCAGCGTTCACTTCGGCGAAGCGCCGTATTTCGCGATCCTCGACTTTGACATTGAGAAGAACCGCATCGAACGGCAGGATATCATCGCCAACCCTTTTGTGGATGTGGAGAAGCGGAAGGGGGGACAGGTGGCGGAGATGCTGCTCGCGCACGAGATCGATGTGGTCTTCGTTCATCACTCGCTCTCGGGAAGAGCGGCCGGCTACGCGCTTGAGGCGGCGGGGGTCGAGATGAGGGCGACCTCCGCGGCAACGCTTGCGGAAGTGATCGACGATGTGGTCGTGAATCATGGGGAGGAGACCGACGCTTCGCCTGGCTGATCCCTCGTCGCATGCCCGGCTGACACGGCGACTGCCGGATATAGTCTCAAGTTCCTTCGCAATAGAGAAATTATTTTAACCGGTATCGAAGATCGCGTTCGATCGAGCATGAAGGCAAGACAAATAGTTGGAGCACTTCTCGGCGCATTTATAGCATCTCTCGGCCTTTTATGGTTTCTGCAAGGCACAGGAATCCTTCGGATGCGCCCCAGACTATGTATTGCAAACTGTGAGGAGATTGTCGGCCCATCTCCGTTCTGGGCAGTATCAGGGGTGATCGCTCTCATTATTGGGGCTATTGTCGTTTTCGTAAGTGTGAGAGGCGTCAGAACACCCTGAGACCCTGATCGATCGGACTGCCTTGCCGTCCATTCTGCGATATGGGCACGACCCGGGCGGTTGCATTTTTTGCCAAAAAACCTTTATCTCCGCCGAAATCCCACAAAGGTATCAACAGAGGGTCCCGGGAGCATTATGCATCACCACAAAAACATCATCCTCATCGGCATGCCCGGTGCAGGGAAGAGCACCGTGGGCGTCATCCTTGCAAAATCCCTCGGCATCCAGTTCATCGATACGGACATCCTGATACAGGAACGGGCCGGGAAGATGCTCCAGGAGATCCTTGACGAGGACGGGCCGGATGCGTTCAAGCGGATCGAGGAAGAGACGATCCTCTCCCTTCATCCCCGCCATGCCGTGATCGCGACGGGCGGCAGCGTGGTCTGCAGCCCCGATGCGATGGCGCACCTGAAGTCGGCAGGGGTGGTCGTGTACCTCGAGGTCTCGTATGACGAGATGGCAAAGAGGCTCAAGAACATCACGACCCGGGGGATAGTCCTCCTTCCGGGCCAGAGTCTCCGCGGGATGTACGACGAGCGCGTCCCGCTGTACGAGAAGTATGCCGATCTCACCGTCGCGTGTTCGGATGAGGATCTCGAGTCTGTGGTCCGGCGTGTGATCGAAGCGTTTTGAGGGGTCCGGATGGTGTCCGGGTCCCGGCCATACGGGGACGGGGGAGTCTCATTCGCTACGATCCTCTGCGACCAGGAATCGCCCTTCCTCATATTCGGCGAAGCGCACCGTGAGCATTTCCCCCTCATGCACGCCGAAATCCGACTCGGGTTCATTCAGGAGCGTTCCCCGGAATGACGTGTCGTCAGCCGACTGGTCTTCAAGGCGGACCCACACTCCTTCAGGGATCGTTTGGTGGTCTTTTGAGTAAAGGATCACCGATACATCGTCAAAATACCCGGGAGCCCTGAACCTGTCGAGATCAACCCTGTTTCTTATCGTGCGGAGCGATTCCGGTTCATAATAGATGCGCCATCTCTGCTCTTCGAGTAACGAGAGACTGTTTGCTTCTTCATTCGAGAGGAGCGTATACGCCCCGACTTCATCGGAGTGGAGTATGAGCCCCTCGCCGTGATCCTCGAAGTTCGCGACAATCTCCGGCGGTCCTCCGGGCTCGGTCCGGCACAGCGTATGGATACGAAAGGTGATGCCCTCCTCGTGGTCCACATAAAAAAAGCCGATGCACCGATCGTGCGTCCGGTGCATCAATCCCTTCACGGAGAGGATACGAGAGATGCCGGGACCGATCTCTGCAACCGCCCACCGGTTGACTATCTCCCGGTCCGAATGGCGTGTCATTCCATCGTTCATGGTATGTGGTACAGGGTCTTCATGTGCAATGTGAAAGCGGTTTCGAAATGTTCATGGAAAGTCTCTGATTAGCTCTCTCTGTCAATAAGAAGTATATGAGTTGAGGAAGGGCCCGATACCGCCCCCGTCCGGGCATCGAGATCCCTCGTATATCGCCCAGATCTTAAGTGCATCGTTGCCGCCATGCTCCGCGACGGTATCCCTCGCCGTCAGATCGTCGAGGAGACCTCCGCGCTGTACGGCATCCGGCGGGGTGTGTGGAAGAGGTAGTGGCCGCGGTCCCGGCGTGAAAGTGTCGCGGTCCCCCAAGAGTGCGTAGAGGAAGTTATCTCAGCCTGTCCCCCCCAATAAGCCCCTTTTCACCTACCCCGTCAACCCTTTTTCAAACAATTGGCACCCCCCCTTTATCTCCCCCTAAGCAGAGTCTCAGATACGCGAATATGTCCGGATGTGTCCGGACATGTCCGGACAGGAGAAAAGAACCATGGAAACGAGAGAAAAAAAGAATCCGACGATAATCCATCGGATTAGAAAAAGGGTCCACACTACTGTATCACCGGAGACCTACGAGTATCTAAAGAATACAGCCGTTAACGTGGGCCAATTGGTAGATAGGGCGGTTTCTGAACTCCGAAAGGTAACGCCTCACGGATTGGTTCTTATTTCGCAAAAGAAGGAAGAATTATGGGCCCGTCGAGATTCGAACTCGAGACCTCCGCCGTGTGAAGGCGACGTCATAACCAGCTAGACCACGAGCCCCATGCATCGACCGGGAATTGAACCCGGGCTATTGGCTTGGAAGGCCAAAGTCATACCACTAGACCATCGATGCGTACTGGTACGTCTATACAATTCTGGCGTTATGCGATATTAACATATCCCCGGGGGCGTCGGCCCCGTCGCCAGGTCCGGTGCCTCCTTATGCCTGGATTCTGGCACGGCCGGCGGTGGTCCGGCAATAGAACCTATCTGTCAGCCCGCCGCGGAACCGGCGGCGGTCAGGTTGTCCCCTCCCGCCGATACCGTCAGGACGAACTCCCCCCGGTCGGCCAGGGGCGAGACGACGATGACCGCCTCCCCGTCCTCGTTGACGACCTTCTCCATCCAGAAGTCCCGGTCGTTTGTGTACGAGACTGCGTCGGGGTCCAGTGTGCGTATCTCGTAGTACGCCGCGGACCAGGGAGGGAGCTCTGTCTCCGGGAACGAGTGCACCGATCCGGTGAGGTCGGCCCGGCCGGTCACCTGTGGATACCGGGTGAGATTGATCCCGGCATACCCGAGCGGCGGCTCCCTCCCCTCGGCATCGAGGTAATTGGCGACTATCCAGCGCTTGAATACGTCCTCGAACGACTCCGAAAAACCGTGCAGCGCGAGCGTTGCGTCGATCCCCCGCACCCCGGTAAGGTTCTCCGCCACGAGGTCCGCGAGGAATGTCCTCGTCTCCGGGTCTCCCAACGGTCCCCGAAGTTCTCCGCAAGGTAGAGGGTCCAGAGGAAGCTCGCCCCGTAGTGGGCCTGGTTGGTCTCGCCCTCCGAACGGGTCCACTGGCCATCGGTCACCGCGAGGGGGGTGTCGGGGCGGCGGTTGAAGGCCCGGACCTTCGCCCGGTTCTCGGTGTCGAAGCAGAGGAACTCCGCATACCCGCTGCACCCCTCCTCGACCCAGGTCCGCTCGTAGGGGTCGTGCGAGTGGTGGACGAGGTGCTGGAACTCGTGAGCGAGTGTCGATCTCACTTCGCTCTCCCGTGCATCCGCGTCGAGAAAGAGCATATCCAGGTTGTTTGCGGTGCTGCCGTCAAAATATCCGGCTACAAAGAGGTCCGTAGCATTATCCCCGGGGCCGTCGCGGATATCGCAGAGCAGAATGAATATCCGGCTCTCCCCATCGACGCCGGTCTCGTTGCCGAACGTCCCGGTAACCGTGGGATATACGACGCGGTCGAAGGTCTCCACGAGGCCGCGGATCTCGCTCTCTGCAACCGTCAGGTTCTCCTCAGCAAAGAGATAGCAGTGCTCCCCGGTTGCCTCGCACGTGGCGTTGATGGTGTAATCTTCCAGGGTTACGAAATCGGTGCAGATAAACGTCTTCGTATCCCCCGGCATGAAGGTATCTGCAGCCTCCTCCCTCCTGCCGGTATCGTCTGTCGCGTTCCGCGAGGGGTCCCCCCGGTCCTCGTGGACGGCGAGGATAAGGGGGGTTCCGTCAATCCATGCGGGATCGGCACCTTCCAGTTCGCCTCCGGATACGGTCGCGATAGTGCATGACACCAGGATACAGATCACAACCACGAGGTCCCTGATACCGGTCATTGTTCATCCCAACCTTCAATGGTCTCGCTTGCTCTCCACAGTATCCTCCCGGCAGCCCGGCACCGGGAGAGGTGGCGGGCCTCGAGGCCCGGGCCCACACCCGTCACCGGTTATCCCGTCGTGTTGGCGGGACCAGCACCCGGTCGATGACGTGGATGATGCCGTTACTGGCGTTGATCTCCGGCGTGCTGACCGTAGCGTTATCGACCGTCAGCAGACCGCCGCTCTCCGAGACCGTCAGGTTCTCCCCGGCGAGCGTCGTGAGAGTCGTGGTGTTACCACCCTCTGTCATGTTCAGGAGTTCGGCCGCCGTATAACTGCCGTTCACCACATGGTTCGAGACCACCTGCGTCCGTACGTTGTCGTCGGTGAGGATCCCGGCGATGACTTCAGGCGTGAGGTTGCCGAACGCATCGTTAGCCGGCGCAAATACGGTATACGGCCCTTCATTCTGCAGCGTCGCCGCCAGGTCAGTGACGCTGATCAGGCCTGCCATGATGGAGAGGTTGCCGTCCTCATCGATCACCTCGCCGAGGTCCATCTGCCCGGCGGGAGTCGGCATCGGTGTCACGTTCTCCGGTGTGGTCGTTGGTGTGGGGATCAAAACCCCGGGTGTTGTCGACGTCGGTGTTGCGTTCTCTGTCACTTCCGGTGTTACGTTCACCGTCGGCGTCGGGGTTACGTTCCCCTCACCGAACGTAACCGTGATCGACAGCCCTGCAACGGCCCGGTCGGTACGGGATTCGTAACGGGGATCATAGTCGGAGAGATCGCAGTAGATGAACCAGAACGTCTCACCGTCGGTGAGGTTGTGATCCCGGGCATCGGTGTCGGTCTCGTGGAACGTCTCGTTGAGATCATTGAGCACGTACCAGATCTGGTCTTCCTCGTACACGTATTCCCCAATACTGTCGACGACTAACCGGTCGCTGACCGTGTAGTAGTAAGTCGTGTAGTTCAGCCCTTCCGACCGGGCAACCGCATCCAGCGCGCCTATCGGCGTGTCCCCCTCCACTTCGAGGGGGTCGTCGAGGTTGATGGGGTCGACGGTGAAGTTCTCCGTCGGATCGATGGTGACGTTATACCTCCCTATGACCTCCATGGTATCTATCGGCAACTCATACTCAAGTTCATCGCCGATTGCGAATCTTATTGCCGCCGGATCGGCCATTTCAATGCCCGGGGCGGACTGCGACGTCTCTTCTGCCGCCGACACCGCGAGGACGGTCCCGGTCAGGGTAAGAAGACACAGAATGGTAAGAATACTAAAAACTTTTCTCAAAGCCACTTCTATCACCTGTCTCTGTTGCACCCGGATGCTCATGACTGGAGAAGGGTTCTGATGAACGGTACGGTGGAATCGGGTTCAATCGGGGTTCTGCGTGGCGCTGATACAGCAATGCTGGAGCACCGGGCTGGTTGCCGGAGTATTTTTGTTCGGGCTATATGACTGACAGAGCGGGTATCTGGAAGCAGCCGGGACATATATAATTTTTTAAATAACTATTGGGCCTTACATGAGTCCGGAGGCCCCTCCCCGGCTGGTTCCGGGAAGTACGGGTGCCGGGCGAGCGTGAGCACCGGCAGCCCGGAGGCTGTGGAGATGCCCCTCCGATCGCACAGCACGGCAGACACCCCCGGGACCATCCAGGTGTTGAGTTGCTGCGGTGAGCCACCGTTCTGGAACTTCCGAAAAAAAGGTTATTCGCCGACCCCGCGGTTACCGCGCTCCGGCAGCCAGGTCCTCGAGGGCGGCCACACGCTTCTCGAGCGGCGGGTGCGTGGAGAAGAGCTCCATCAGGGTGTTGCCCGAGAGCGCCGGGATGATGAAGAAGGCGTTTGCGCCCTCCACTTCCCGCTTCTTCTCGGCGGGGATGTAGTCCATCCGCCCGCTGATCTTCGTGAGCGCCGAAATCAACGCCCGGGGGTTGTCTGTCAGTTCGGCACTGCCCCGGTCCGCGGCAAACTCCCGGTAGCGGGAGAGAGCGCGGGTGAGCAGGGTGCTCACGATCCAGACGACGATCGAGACGACGTAGACCAGGATCAGTGCGCCCATGTTGTTGTTGTCGCGGTTGCCGCCGAAGATGCTCATGAAGAGCCAGTTCCGCATGATCAGGAAGGCAAGCATCGATAGGAAACTCGCCATCGTCAGGGTCAGCATGTCCCGGTTCTTCACGTGCGACATCTCGTGGGCGAGCACCGCCTCAAGCTCCTGGGGGGTGAGCATCCGCATGATCGAGTCGGTGACCGCCACGACGGCATGGCTCGGGCTTCTCCCGGTCGCAAAGGCGTTCGGGACCGGCGAGGGCATGACCCCCACCCTGGGCTTGGGGAGGCCTGCGCCGGTGGCGAGGCGCTCGACCATCCGGTGCAACTCCGGGTACTCGTCCTCTTCGACGATCCGGGTGCCGGTACTCCAGAGCACCAGCTTATCGGAGAAGAAATACTGGACGAACGCCATGCCGGCGGCCATCAGCAGGAGGAACTCAAAGGGGAATCTCAGGGCGTAGAGGACGCCCAGGAAGATCAGGTAGACTATGAGGAGCAGGAACGACGTCAAAAGCATCCTCATCGTGAGACCGAAGTCGCGCGTCCACTTCATGATAGGAATCTATTGGACCGGAGATCTCTTAAGGTATACGCTGGAATTTTCGAGCGTCAATGTCTGAATCGGGCTCCGGGACATTACGCGCCAGCGGCCTTATGGTATCAGGGTGAGACAGATAAAGATTGGATGACACTGAACGAAGTGACCATCAGCAGGGCCATTCTCGAGGAGCAGCACAAGACGTTCATCGACTACCTCGAGATGGACGCCGCCGTCATCGGCGGGGGCCCCTCAGGGCTCGCCTGCGCCGCGCTCCTCGGCGAGAGGGGCGTCTCGTGCGCACTCATCGAGAAGAAGCTCAGTATCGGCGGCGGCATGTGGGGCGGCGGCATGATGTTTCCGCGGATCGTCGTTCAGGAAGAAGCACGGCGGCTCCTCGACCGGTTTAACATCGCCTGCCGGGAGTTCGAGGAGGGCTACTACGTCGCAAAATCGGTCGAAGCGGTCTCGAAGCTCACCGCGGCAGCCTGCGACGCCGGCGTCGAGTTTTTCAACCTCACCACCGTCGAGGACGTCATGGTCAGGGGCGACGGCAGGGTCGGCGGCCTCGTCATCAACTGGACGCCGGTCGACATGGCCGGGCTGCATGTCGACCCCCTCACCGTGGCCTGCACCTGTGCCGTCGATGCGACCGGTCACGACGCCGTGATCGCCCGGATGATCGAGAAAAAAGGCGGCAGACTCCAGGTGAAGGGCGAGAGTTTCATGTGGGCCGAGCGTGCCGAGTCCCGGATCCTCGATCACACAAAAGAGGTCTTTCCCGGCCTCTTTGTCACCGGGATGGCGGCAAACGCCGTTGCCGGGGAGTGCCGCATGGGACCGATCTTCGGTGGAATGCTGCTCTCCGGGGAGCGGGCCGCGGAACTGGTTGCAGAGAGACTGGGCCGGTAACACTTCAAAACCATTTTTACCGCCCCGGTAGTTACCAATAGTATGGAAGAGATCAACCCGGAATCCCTGACCGAGATCGCATACGGAATCTTTGAGATCTTCCTCAACCGCGAACTCCGTCTCCGGGGTCCGCACCTGTTTGAACTCGTCGAACAGGGGACCGATTTTGAGGCTGATCTCCGTGAAATCTTCGGGCGGTTCTGTGAGGACTACCCGGAGCTCGCCGGGGCGCTCCTCCGGCGGTTCGGCGGGATCGATGCGATCTACGCACCCCTCAGGGCGGGCGAAGGCGTCCTCCCCTCGAAGACGACCCGGATGTACTGGCTTGTTCAGGATGCCCCGGGGCCCGCGGCGAGAGGCCTCGACGACGAGCAGGTGGGGAAATGGCTCATCTTCGTCCCCGCAGACGAGGTGGATGAGGCGTGGAGGAAGGTCCGGGACGAGACGGTGAGAGGAGAACTCGGGATATCCGCAAAAGTCAGCACCGCCAAACCGAACCCGGACTCACGCGACGAGTGGTCGGTCATCTACGTCTACACCCGGGACTGGGCGGACGAGACTGATGTGATGCGGGTCCGCGAGCGGCTCCGTGACCTCGGCTTTGCGGAACGGATCGGCTACAAGCGCAACATCGAGACGTACAGGGGCGAGTACAGCGAAGAGGGCAGAAAAGTTACCTACTACAGCGCCTGAAGAACAGGTCGCCCCATTCTCTGCTGTAGCGCCGAAAAAAAAGAATATGCTGGATGGAGCATTACGACGGCGTTACGCCTTCCGTTCCCTGGACTTGGCCCGGAGTTCATCCGATCCGCATTTGCGGCAATGGGTCGCACGGATTGCGTTCCGGGCGTTGCATTTCATACAGATCTTTACGTTGAGCAGACGTGCTTCAGCTTCAGGAAATCTTGCCATGTTGAAAACACCACTTGTCAGGTGGGTACTATTCGTTCTTGCTACTATTAACAGTTCTGTCGTCGGGGGTGCCGCATCCGGCCTCCTCCTCGATCCAGGTACGGAACGCGGCAAGTGCCCGTGCCCGGTGTGAGAACCGGCTCTTCTCGGCAAGCGGCATCTCGGCGAGCGTCTGCCCGGCGTGGGCGAAGATCGGGTCGTAGCCAAACCCGCCCTCTCCCCGGGGGGCGACGATCGTTCCCGGGAGGATTCCCCGGAAGATCCGGATGCCGTCATCCCGGGCAAACGCGATTGCCGTCTCGAAATGGGCGCTCCTGTCTTCCACGCCTTCCATGAGTTTCAGGACCCCTGCGTTCCCGATGGTGTCGTGGACGTAGGCGGCGTATGGGCCGGGAAACCCCCGGAGCGCATCGACAAAAAGGGCGGTATCGTCGACGATCAACGGGCGTGAGAGCGTCCGATAGGCGAACTCCGCCTTCCCCCGGGCGATCTCGCCGACGTCGGCGTGGCGGAACTCCGGACACTCCAGCGGGACGTGCTCGACCTCCAGCACCCCTGCAAAGTAGGCGGCCACCTCCCGCGCCTTGTTGGCGTTGCTCGTCACCACCGCGAGCCTCACAGGTAACGCCCCCGCAGTTCGACCTCATGCTCCCGGGAGAGGACCTCGTCCGCCTCCCGGAATGCCCCCGCGTACCCTTCGATGAAGGCCTCTTTTAACTCCGCGAAGTTCTCCGTGGTGCTCTCGAGCGTCTGGAAGAAGACGTGGAGGTCGACCCCCCGGCTCTCGACCTCTGATGACGTGGACGCAAGTCCGAAGTCGATTAAGACGCACTGGCCGTCGCGGACGATCATGTTGCTCGTCGTCAGGTCGCCGTGAACGATCCCCGCCGCGTGCAGCCTCCCCACCGCCTCGCCCGCGAGGCCGATCGTCTCGGGGGTGGCGACATACTTCAGCACGTCGCCGGCAACGCGCTCCATAACGATAGTGTCTGCGGTGACATCCCGGATCACCGGGGTGGGGACGCCCGCCCGCCGCGCCGCCGCAATAAGGCGGGCCTCGGCCCGGGTCCGCTCCGTGATCAGCCGCCGGTCGAGGCCCGGGTTCCGGTAGCGCTTGCTGGTGCGGTGCTTGATTACATCCGCCTCCCGGATCGTCACGACCGCCTCCGCACCGCGGGCGACGCCCCCGTCGTGGGCGGCGGCAAAGATCTCGCCGGGCTCCGTACGCCAGGCGACCTCCACCTCATCCGCCCGAAAGCCCGGTCGGATCTGTGACTCCTCGAGGGGGAGCACGACGTTGTGCTCCAGCATGATCTTCCCCGTATAGGCGATCATCGCGCCGTTGTCGCCGAGGAACGTCCGCTCCGGGACGGCGAACGCCGCTCCCCGGTCTTCGCACATGACCCGCAGCATCTCCTGCAGCCGCCCGTTCGCGCCGACCCCGCCGACCAGCAGCACCTCGTCCTTGCCGGCATGCGCGAGCGCCCGTTCCGTCACCTCGACGCACATCGCAAACGCGGTCTCCTGGAGGCCGAAGCAGACGTCCTCGAGCGTCGCCGCGCTCTCCTGGGCGGCACTGACGAGCCCGGAGAAGGCGAGGTCCATCCCCTTCACCGTGTAGGGAAGTTCGATGTAGTCCCCCTGCCGCGCAAGGTTCTCGATGATCGGGCCGCCCGGGTGCGGGAGGTCGTGGCTCCGGGCGAACTTATCGAGTGCGTTCCCCAGGCCGATATCCAGCGTCTCTCCAAAGATGCGGTACCGGCCGTTCAAGTAGCCGAGCACCTGCGTGTTGGCGCCGCTCGCGTAGAGGACGATGGGATCGGCGAAGCCGGTCGCCCACCTCCCGATCTCGACGTGCGCCACACAGTGGTTGACGCCGATGAGCGGCACGCCAAGGGCTATAGAGAGGGCCCGTGCGGCGGTCGCCACCGTCCGGAGGGAGGGGCCGAGGCCGGGCCCCTGGGAGAAGGCTACGGCCCGGATCCGTTCCGGCTCCGTGAGCACCCGGGAGATGACCTCCTTCATCACCGAGGCGTGATGCTGCGCGGCCTCCCGCGGGTGGATTCCTCCCTTCGGCGGGATGTAGGGCGATGAGTGGAGGGCGATCAGGTCTTCTCCGAAGAGGGCGGCACTGAGGTTCCACGCGGTTCCCTCAAGACCCAGCACCAGCCCGTCTTCGGGCATCACGTCAGGCATAAAACAGTTGTCGCTCCGTTCGTTTCGATCATTGTTATGAAAAAGACCGGCCGCGGCCAGGGCCTGCAGGCGGGAGCAGGTGAAGCGTGGCCGCGACCGTATTTTGTATCCGGGGTGAGAACCTACGTCTGGAACTCGGTGTAGCCGCACTTGCCGCAGGCCACGCGGTCCTTGTGCGCGGCCATCAGGACGCCGGGGCCGCACCGGGGGCAGTGCCGCTTCTGCAGAACTGCCTTGTCGCCCTTGACTTCGTAGCACTCGTGTCTCTTGCCCTTGGCCGACTCCTGCTTCTTGGCTGCCATGCTTTACGCCTCGCTCTCCGCCCTGGGTTCGCCGCGCTTGAGCAGGTACTCCCGCTCGGTCGACTTCTTGCTCTCTTCGTCGTCGTAGATCCGGGCACGGCCGAAAAGTTCCATCTTCCCAAACCGGGTCCGCTCGAGATCCAGCACGAGGAGGTTCTCATTCTTGTTCTGCAGCGCAGCGAGCTTCTCTTGGATGCTCTTCCGCGAGGGTGTCGGGCCATCAAAGGTGAGCGTAAACGTAAGCTCCCTCCGGTTCAACACCTCGTTCCTCACATCACGGGTAATTTCGAAGTCCATCGATATCCCTAAAATATTGTTGACGGATTTATTTATACTCTGGGATGGGCGCGGGTTTTGCCGCATCCCTCTCTCACGCACGAATACGTTCAGCATAGACGCGGCCTCCTGCTTCGCCGGTGCGTCCACGAGCCGGAGGACGACCCCTTCTCGCGGCTGGCCGTAGAGGATGGCAGCCCCGGGTGGCGCGGCGAGGACGAGCGGGATGACCGCGAGATCCTCCTCGCCGTCGACGAAGATCACCCCCGGGGGATTTTTGACCACCTCATCGATCGCATCCACGAGTTCGTCGGTGATTGTGCCGGGAGGGTTCTTCGCTGTCAGCCTTCTTGCCTTGAGCAGGGGCGAACGGGTGCAGGGTATGCGCATCGTGTAGCCGTCGATGATGGCGATATCCGGGACGATCCCCGCATCCAGGAGGTTGTGGGTCACCACATCGCCGACGGCGTAGACCGCCCTGCCTTCGAGCCGGGGGAGGAGTTCGCCGATACTTCCGTAAAGGCTGCCGAACGGCTTTTTGAAGAGATCCCGGTGCGCTTCGGGAAGCCGGAGCATCAACGGACCTTCAGTGCGTACCTGCCCGCCATCGTGATGTTCATCTTCTTCGCGATCTCCGAATGCTCGGGATCGATGATCACGACGTAGCCAGCCCAGTCTTCGCTCAGGTTGGCCGTACCGCAGATGACGCAGTTCTCCCCTTCCACGACCCGGTGGCACTCGCGGCAGACCTTGACCACCTTCTTACGGACGACCATCTTACGCCGCTCCCTTCTCCTTCTCGTGTTCGAGTTCCTCTTCCAGCCAGCCCGTGGTCCCGAGGCCCGACTGCCGCATGGTGAGGCCGATCTTGCTCTCCCGGGGTTCACGCTCGTTCAACGAGAGTGCAACAATCCGGGCCCGGATGCCGTCGCCGACAGTAATGGCCCGCTTTGAGTCCTGACAGATCAGCCTGCCGTTCTTCTCGTCGTAATTTATGTATTCATCCGAGATCTGGCTCACGTGGAGCATGGCGTCGATGGGCCCGAGGCTGATGAAGGCGCCGAAACTCGTCGTCTCCACCACCTCGCCCTCGATCACTTCCTGGAGCGCCAGACGGAGCACCGCCGCCTCGAATCTGACATCGTAGTAGACGGCACCGTCTCCGGGGATCAACTCCCCCTCGCCAACGGTGAGAATCTTTGTAACCGCAATGAAGATGCCGATCTCCTTTGCGATGCTGCCTTCCAGCTGTTCCTGCAGTACGTTGAGGATGACCTTCTCCAGGTCTTCCCCAAGGCGGTGCGGCGGAACCCGCACCTTGTCCTCCAGCGTCATCTTATAATACATGGTTTCACTATCCCCTCATCAGCTCCAATGTTCTCTCTCTCCGCATCGACACAACGTCGATTCCCTCGCCGAGGAGAGCCTTTCGGAGCTGGCGATCATTCGTCACCACGGTGCATCCTTCCCGTCGGGCATACTCGATCACCCGGTCGTCCACACGCTCCGCGGTACTCCCGCTCGGTACGACCGTCGAGCGCCGGGCCATCGCGAGGCCCACACGGGCGGCAGCCGCATCACGGCCGCGGCCCCGGGAAAGTCCGGAGAGCTCACCGACCACCTCTTCAAGTGTTATCGGTTCGAAGTCCCCGAAGAGGGCCAGGAGCTCATCATACAGGTCAACCCTGAACTGGGCTGGCATTAAGAGGGCGTTCGTGTCGAGGAGCACCCTCACTCGACCAGAATCCCCATGCCGATCAGCCGCCATCGTCCGCCGACCTGCCTGCTGATGGCGATCCGTGCGCCGACTTCCGCGCAAACCGCCCGCTTCAGCTGGACCTCTACCTGGTTCTTCTTGGTGTTCGTGATCACGCCGACGGTGACGGCGGTGCCGACCGAGAGCATCAGCGGCTCTTTATGCTTCAAGGGCTCGATGATCTGCTCGCTGTCCGCGCCGACCACCCGTTCCATGAGTGTGACATCGAACTTCAGCCGTTCCCAGACCGGCGGGAGTTTTCCCACGAGTCCGGCAACCTGCCCGGCGAGGGCATCGCTCTTCGTCAGTGCAGGATCGAGTTTCGTCCCGACCCCGAGGAGGCCCCCGGGCGCCGCCTCGGTCACACTGGTATTACCGGCGTTGATGGAGGTGATCTTCGTCTCGACCGGCTCCCACTTCGTCCGGTTCTCAACCTGGACCTGCCGACCCGGTCGGATCTCGATATCGTCGCCCTCATGCAGGACTCCTCTGATGAGCGAGCCCCCGATGACGCCGCCTTTCACGTCCCGCCAGCTGCAGCCGGGTTTGTTGACATCGAACGATCGCGCCACGAGCAGCACCGGGTCAACATCGGGGTTGCGGGTGGGCTCCGGGATGACCTCGTCGAGGGTCCGGATCAGGGCACCGATATTGACACCTTTCTGTGCCGAGATCGGGATGATGGGCGCGTTCTCGGCGATGGTCCCCTTGATGAACCGTTTGATCTGCTTATAGTGCTCCAGTGCCACGGCCTGGCTGACCACGTCGATCTTGTTCTGGACGATGACGATCTTCTTGATGCCGATCAGCTCGAGCGCCATCAGGTGCTCCTTGGTCTGGGGCTGCGGGCAGACCTCGTTTGCAGCGATAACGAGCATCGCGCCGTCCATCAGCGCGGAGCCGGAGAGCATCGTCGCCATCAGCGTCTCGTGGCCGGGGGCGTCGACGAACGAGACCGTTCGGAACGGGACTGCCTTTTTTCCGCAGATCGGGCATTCCGGGTGGGAAGTATAGGCCTCCGCCCCCTCGCACTCCTCACATTTGTAAAAAGTTGTATCCGCGTAGCCAAGCCGGATGGAGATGCCGCGCTTGATCTCCTCGCTGTGCCTGTCCGTCCAGGTGCCGGTCAGCGCGCTGACCAGGGTGGTCTTGCCGTGATCGACATGACCCACGAGCCCGATATTGACGCCGGGAATGAATGCATCTCGCAAAAGTTTTCGAACCTCCTTATCCAATATATAGTGACACTACTTATACATAATCGGTAGGGATTACGTTTCTGTTGGCGGCCGCTTTTTCCAGTGCCCCGGGCGATCTCACGTCTGGCACGGTTCGTGCGGCATACGAAGTATGAATAATGCCCCCGATTGTTAGCGAAAATTTATACCCCATGAATAGAGATATGGGAACTGATCGCAACATGTCAGGTGATACCGAACTTTCACGTATCGGGATCTCTTTACCCAAGAACCTTCTCGATAAATTTGACGAGATCCTGACCCTCCGGGGATACTCCTCCCGATCCGAAGGGATACGGGATTCAATACGGAGTTACATCACCCACTATCAGTGGATCTCCGATGTAAAAGGAGAGCGTCAGGGTGTCGTCACCATGGTATATGACCACGACCAGCGGGGGCTGCTCCAGACGCTCACCGAGATACAGCACCAGTACGCCCATAACATCCAGGCATCCCTTCATTCGCACGTGACCCAGAACAAGTGCCTTGAAGTGATCCTGATCCGGGGGGACGGAGCCGTACTGAAGGATATTACCGAGCGGCTGATGGCACAGAAGGGCGTTGAGGCGGTGAAACTCACCACCATACCGATCGAGGGTTAACCGCCACCCTCGCAGCTCTGATCGGTCCCCTTCTCCCACACCTCTTCGAGCTGCTCTTTAAGTTCCTTATGCTCTTCGAGGTAGTCCTCGAGAGAGCGCTCCTTCCTCTCCACGTTCGCGACCACCCGGTCGGCACTGATGAGTTCGTCCACCCGGTAGTAGAGGCCGGTGCTGTCGAGTTCGGCGTACTTCCAGCCGTCGATCTCCTCGACCCGCACGACCTTCCCGGTCGTGCCGGTGCGGGGGTATCGGACGACTGCGCCCACTGCTACGTCATCCGTGCTCATAACGTGGTACGGTACATCTCGCCATACTATTAAGGTATCACCTCCAAGGGATCTTGAATGGCAATCACGATTCGTCCGGTAGAGAAGCTGTACTTTGACGGAACGCACCGCTCCCGGTCTCCGGAGGAGACCCGTGCCGCCGTGGAGCCGTTGATGGCGGAGATCGGTGTTACCGAGATCATCGATGTGACCCCCCTGGATCGTCTCGGTATCCCCGTCTTCTCGGCGGTTCGGCCGGGAGCAGCCCGGGGAGGGGTTCGCGTCCACGCAGGAAAGGGAAAGGAACCGATCCATGCCCGGGTATCGGCGATGATGGAGGCGCTCGAGCGTTACTGCGCCGAGTACCGGGGCGACCGGATGGAGTATGCGACCTACGAGGAGATCGGCCCGGGACGGGCGATGCATCCCGAAGACCTGCTCCTCCCGCGAAAACTCGAGCAGGGAGAGAAGGTCCACTGGACGCCGACGTGGGATATCTTAAACGATGAGGAGGTCTATGTTCCAAGCAACGCCGTCTTCCACCCCTACGACTCACTCGGCATGGCCGTGCCTCTCTTCCGGAGCGACTCGAACGGGCTTGCATCGGGAAACGTCATCGAGGAGGCCATTCTGCACGCCCTCTTTGAGGTGATTGAGCGGGACGCTCTCAGCATTGCCGACCAGGAGCACGACCTCGGCCGCCGCCTCACCATTGGGACGGGATGCGCCGCCCGGGAGATCCTCGACCGGTTCGAGGAGAACGGGATCGATATCCACCTCTGGCTGCTCGCCGGGAAGACCGGCATCCCCACGGTCGCGGCCGCCGCGGACGACACCGTCACGAAGGACCCGGCGATGCTTGTCATCGGATCGGGGACGCACACCTGTCCCGAGATCGCAGCGCTCCGCGCCCTGACCGAGGTGGCCCAGAGCAGGGGGAGTTATCTCCAGGGCGGCCGCAATGACCCCCAGCGGGAGATGATAATCAGAAAGGCGGGCTACGATCGGCTGAAGCGGATCAACAGGATGTGGTTTGCCGATGCAGATGCCGTTGATATCAGGGACGTCCCCGATCTGAGCACCCGGCGGTTCGACCTCGATATAGGGCGGGTGCTTGAGGAAGTCAGACCCTATACGGACCGGGTCTGCGTCTGCGACCTCTCAAGGACCCCGGTGCCGGTGGTTCGGGCTATCATCCCCGGGTTTGAGATATCCTATATGGACCCGGACCGGAAGCGCTCCGTGCAGGATTGAGGCTCTCCACGGGCTAGCAGAACCGGACCTTCTTTAAGATCTCCACGACCCTTTCCGTGCTCCGGTGCAGGGGCCTTTCGACGGGCACGACCCGCTTCCCCGAGAGGGCACTGAATATCTCGCCGATAGCCTTTCCGAGCGACGGCCCGTAGCCGCCCTCGAGTGTCAGTGCGAGGGGGAGGTCCGTGCCGTCGATCAGCATCCCGGCGAGCACGCCGTAGTCCTCGGGTTCAAGGTTCATCCCCCCGTGTTCGTCGTCGGAGAGAGCGTCCTGGCCGGCCGAGATGATCAGGGCGTCGGGCCGGAACCGGGTGAGTGCCGGGATGAAGACCTCGTCAAAAACATACTGGTAGTCGGCGATGGTGCACCCTGGCGCAAGCGGGGCGTTGAGGGTGTAGCCCCGGCCCGCGCTGGTGCCGATCTCATCCAACCACCCGGTCTTCGGGAAACTGTTCTCCTGGTGCACCGAGCAGTAGAGCACCCGGTCGCTCCCGTAAAATGCCGTCTGGGTGCCGTTGCCGTGGTGCAGGTCCCAGTCGAGGATGGCAACCCGGTCGACCGACTCGAGGGCTTTCGCCGCCGCGACGGCGGCGTTATTAAAGATGCAGAACCCCATCGCCCGGTCGGGCTCGGCATGGTGGCCCGGGGGGCGGACCAGGGCAAACAGGTGTTCGCCGTCGAGCGCCCGCTCAACCGCCGCAAAGGTCGACCCGGCGGCATACAGCGCCGCTTCGAACGAGTGGCAGGTGACGTAGGTGTTCGTGTCTAAAAAACAGGTTCCCCGGGCGAGCTCCCGGACCCACCTGATGTATTCTGGGCGGTGAACCCGCTCAAGATCGCTCTCGGTGGCTCGAACCGGAGCACGCCACCTCACGTTCTCAGGGACCCCGGAGAGGGCTACCCGCAACCGGGAGCCCGACTCGGGGTGAGCCTCCATGTCGTGCCTGGTAAAGACGTCACCATAGATGACTGAAGAGCGCATCCTCGTTCAGTTAATGATGCGTCCCTGCTGGATATCCTCTTCGGTGACGCCGAACGTCTGGCCGGTGCCCGCAATCCGGTACTCTCCCGTCGCCTTCACCTCACCCGACCATCTGGATGTCGCGTACGGGACGACGAACGTGCCGTTCACGCTCTCCTGCCGGTAGGTGAATGTCCGGCCGGTGTTCGTCGTGACCGGCACCTCGATGATCCCTTCGCCGCTGATCCGGGCCCCGGGGACGTACTCGAACACCTTGACGGCCTTCAGATCAGGCCCGCTCCCCCCGGTGCTGCCGTAGACGTTCTGGGGCGTCTCGTGGACGAGCCGGTAGTGCTGGAGCGCCGGGACCCGCTCGATCGGCTGGAGGATCGAGTCCCCCCGGTACTGGTAATACATGTTCAGCAGCGTCGCACCCGACCCTGCCGGCGCATTCTTGTTGTAGGCCTCCACCGCGGCCGCGCCTTCCGTGGCGTTCATCTGCTCGGTGCGCGTGATGACCGGGAGAGAGGTGTTCGCCGCGCTCTCCTCACGGTACTCGGCATAGATCACCTGCGACGTCGGGTCGGTCATGGACCCGTCGAAGTTATGGAGCCGGGAGATCATCGTCAGGTAATACTGCTGGCTGTAGAACGGCATCGACTGGTAGTTCGTCGATCCCGCGCTCGCCGGGAGGAGGAAGTAGGGCTGGAACCGCTCCACCCCCACATCAGGGTCGGCCCACGTCGCCGGGGCGTGGAACTTCCCGGTATCGAGCTGGATATCGGTGACGACGTAGCGGGTGCCGATGTTATCGAGGATCTGGTTTGCGGCCCCTTCAGAGGTCGAGACGAAGTACGTTGCCGATCCGTTCGGGCCGGCAACCCCGTGCTGGAAGGGGTTGTTGTTCGGGATCCGCTTCGCAACGAAGGTGATCCAGTGGCCGTAGTCCCACCAGGACATGACGCCGTAGGACTCTTCGGGGTAGGTGAAGGTGTTCCGGTCGTAGATGGCGTAGTAGTCGACGCCGGGGTCGGGGGTGTTTTCGCCCATCCATGCCAGGGCATCCATCCACTGCGAGTCGATGCCGTTGTATTTGGCACTGGCGGCCATGGCGAGGTTCGCCTGGAGGGAGGCTCCTGCGAAGAGGAGCGTGACGATGATGACCGCGGCGAAGGCTCCGACTTTGAGGTAGTCCGGCTGGTTCCTGGAGGAGACTTTCGACTTGTGGGAATCCGGGGCCTTTCCTCCCTTCTTCCCTTTTCGTGGCGGCTCCTCCACCGGCCCGGGGCCGGAAGAAGTCCTGTCGCTCCCCGACCGGAAGAGGCGGGTGACGTCCTTGTACCCGGCGTCGAGGACCGCTCCTGCAAAGACCGCCGAGAGCAGGGCAATGTTCGCGGCGAGATAATATTCGTACCGGACATGCACCATCGTCGAAGCGAGGATGACTGCCGTCCAGATGAGGACGAAGACGTGGGCCGGGTTCACCCGCTCACGGCTCCGCCAGAGCAGGGTGGCAACCCCGCCGGCCATGAGGAGGAGGCCCCAGTGGAATGTCTGCCAGGCCGCGTCGAACGACCAGGCCCGCGCCTCCTGGACGGTCGTGGTGACCGCCTGCTCGCCGAAGAAGGCAAAGAGGCTCGATATCAGGAGGTTGTAGACGTCCGGCAGGGCAACGAAGAGCACCGCGACGGCGACGGCCGCGAGACCCGCGAGCGCGGCCGGGAAGTAGTACTTCGGGCGTCCCTTCAGGTAGACCGAGACCCCGTAGAGCGCCAGTGTCCCGGCAATGAGGCCGGCATATGCGATGACGTGGCCGATGGTGTACCGGGAGAGGTCGAGGCCGGCGTGCGGAAAGCCGAACGCCGCCATCCCGACGATCACCACGCCGAAGGTGACGACGTTTACGAGAACCAGATAGTCGCTCGTCCGATCCTGGAAGAAGTCCAGGAGGAACTGGACCAGGGTGAACCCCGCCACGATGAGCGCAAAGAGGATCATCGTCGGCATGTTGAAGAAGCCGAGGAGGTAAGCGATCCCGGCGAGCGCCGAGGCGAGCACCGGTGCCTTCAGCGTCTCGATATTCAGGGTGTCGCGGCTCCTCAGGGAGAGCGGGCGGTCGCGTGCGACGAGCAGCGCTGCGATATAGGCAAGGACGAAGATCGTCCCAAAGAGGGTCTCCGCGATATGATGGTCGACGAAGCCGAAGAGGGAGCGGTAGGCGTAGTTCCCGGAGACGACCATGATGAGGCCTGCCGCAATGAGGCCGGTCTTCCAGTCGGCGATCTTTTTCGCAAGCAGATAGGTGACCGGCACCATCGCCGCGGCCATCAGCGGCGGGACCCATGATGCCACCACCATGATCTCGGGCCGCGTCGTTGCGCCGACGAGGACACAGAGCGCCGATATGATCTGGATGAAGAGCGGTCCCCAGTAGATGACGTCACCGTTCGGGTAGAGCGTCATGGTGTCGAACCAGGCGTAGCCCGGGAAGTTGGCGACGGTCTGCTCGACCTGCCGGAGACTGTACCAGGGGTCGTTGCCCAGGAGATTGACGCCTTCTGCGGTCACTATATCTGCCGCAGGGATTCCCCGCGTCCAGAGCGTGAGCAGGGCGAACAGGACGATAACACCAATGATGATATAGGGTTGGTACTTTTTGAGATCCATCTGAGCCATCGGACACTCCTTGTTACGAATCTGTTTCCTTTCGAACCATTAATAATCTTGGCGTGTCCGGAAGATCCGAAAATAGAAGCGTTTATTGGGGTTTTCCTGTTAATCGGGCAAAGACCTTCTCAAACGCCTCTGCCTTCTTCTTCCAGCTGTGCTCTTCGATCCCGACCGGGCACCGCCCCGGGGAGAGAGCCAGTTCATCGACCCGCTCCAGGAACTCTTCCCTGTTCCGGTAGACCGTGATGTGGTCGCCGCCCATCCGGAGCATATCGGGGATGGGGGTGGAGAGGATCGGTTTCCCGCATGCCGAGTACTCGAAGTACTTGTTCGGGAGGGCGATATCGACCCACTGGGGAGGAGAGAGCGGGATGAGGCAGAGGTCCATCGGTGCGATGTAGCCGGGGAGGTCACGGTAATCGACGGTGCCGGTGAAGTGCACCCGGTCGGCAACTCCGAGTTGGGCCGCGAGGGTGCGGAGGTCGTCTAAGTAGCCGGTGAAGAGCGAACCGCCGACGATCAGGAGTTCAGCGTTAGGGTGCTTTTGCAGAACCTTCGGGAACGCCCGGATCACCTCGTCGAGGGCGTACCACCGCTCGACGGCACCGGCAAACCCGAGAACGAAGGCGTCGGGAGCGATCCCGAGGGCCGAGCGCATCGCATTGCCGTCCATGGGGCGGAAGAGATCTGTGTTGACGCCGTTCGTGATCAACTCCGCCTCGTAGCCGTACCCTTTGAGTTTCGTAACGAGCCCCGGCGAGACCGTCGTGATGACGTCGCTGTGGTCCAGGTTGTACCGGGTTATGGCGAGGACGCCTTCCCGGAGCAGCCATTGCGCGGCGGGGTTCCTGTAGTAGGCGGCTGCGGAGTCGGGGAACCAGTCTTTGAGGTCGAAGATCACCGGCACGTCGAACTTCTGTGCTGCCCGGATCATCGCCGTCCCCGCGAGGACGTGGGCACCGACGACGATATCGATATCGTAGTCCCGGATGATGTCGCGGATGACCCGGTAGTGGCAGGGTGCGTTTAAGGTGTAGTGGAGGAAGGGGCTCTCCACCGGAAATTGCGTCGCCTCGTGGACGTGAAGAAGGGTCTCGCGTTCCTTTCCCCTGCTGACGTGGAAGTGAGGCACGTGGACCTCGTGTCGTGTGGCCAGTTCCTCGAAGATGTTGTGGTGCCTCGACGGGATCGGGTGATGGATGTAGTCCTGGGTGGAGACGAGGAGGATTTTCATGGGTATCTAAAATCTGGTTATTCGGCCCGGAGTGACCGGACCACATCGCAGATATATGCCAGTTCTTCGTCCGTCACCGACGGGTGGACGGGCAGGCTCACGACCGAGGCCGCGAGGCCATCCGATACCGGGCAGGAAGCGTGCTCGTTTTCGTATACCGGCTGCCGGTTGACGGGGATGGGGTAGTGGACGGCGGTGCCGATCCCCTTATCGTCGAGAGCGCTCATGAACGCGTCCCGGCCGAGCGGGTAGCCGGCGGGGAGGGTTGCTACGTACTGGTGGTAGACGTGCCGGACGTCCGGTGCTGCGTAGGGCGTCGCGAGCCCCGTGCCCGCGAGGTGGCGGTCGAGGTACCGGGCGTTGTGGATCCGGCGCTCGTTGAACCCCTCGACCCGGTCGAGCTGTACGAGGCCGATGGCGGCGGCGATGTTCGTCATCCGGTAGTTGTAGCCGACGGCTGAGTGAAGGTACTTCTTGCTCTGCCCGTGGTTGATGAGGAGCCTGACCCGTTCCGCAAGGGCATCGTCGTCGGTCGTGACCATGCCGCCTTCGCCGGTGGTCATATTCTTTGTCGGGTAGAACGAGAAGCAGGCAAGGTCGGCAAGGCCTCCCACCCGCTTCCCCCGGTACTCGGCGCCGTGGGCCTGGGCCGCATCCTCGATGAGGACGAGGTCGCGGTCGTCGCAGAGAGCGCGGATGGCAGCGACATCGAACGGCTGCCCGAAGAGGTGGACCCCGATGACCGCCCGGGTATCCGGGCGGATGAGACCCTCGACCGAGTCCGGGTCGATGTTGAACGTCCGTGGCTCGACGTCCGCAAAGAGCGGCGTCGCCCCGCACATCGAGACGCTCGAGGCTGTCGCGAAGAACGTGAACGCCGGGACGATCACCGAGTCTCCCGGCCCGATGCCGGCTGCAAGGAGGGCTGCGTGAAGTGCCGCCGTGCCGGAGTTGACGCCGACTGCGTGCGAAACACTGCAGTAATCCGCGAAACTGGATTCGAACTCAGTGACGACCGACCCCTGGGCCAGCATCCCCGACCGCATCACACTGGCTACGGCCGCGATCTCCTCCTCCCCGACGATCGGCCGGGCGACGGGGATCTTCACCGGCACCGCCTCGCCTCCACCGGGAGCGGCCGGAACCGTGCCGGCGTCCCGACCGCAAGTGTCCCGGGCGGGACGTCCTTCGTCACCACCGCACCGGCGGCGACGAACGCGCCGGCGCCGACAGTGACGCCGGGAAGGATCGTTGCGTTCGCACCGATGACGGCATCGTTCCCGATCACCGGGCCCCGGAGGGATTCGAGGGGGCCGGGAGGGTAGCGGTCGTTTGTCAGCACGGCGTTCGGACCGATGAAGACCCGGTCGCCGATCCGGGCGCCGGTGGGGATGTAGACCAGGCTCTGGAGGCGGACATCGTCGCCGATCGTGCAGTCGCCCTCGATCACCGCCGCCGTCCCGATCGCTACGCGGTCGCCGATGGTCGTCTTCTCGCGGATCAGCACGTTGTGGCCGGTCTGAAAGTTCTCACCGATCGTCACGTCGCAGTAGATGATGGTGCCCGACCGGAGGACCGCGTTCCTCCCGATGGTGGCGCCCGGGTATTCCTTCTCTCCTATCCGGTCACGGGAGGGAAACCCGATGGTCACCGGCTCAAATATCACTGCCCCCTCACCGAGGGCGTTACGTCCATGCTCAATCATTCAACCGTCACGCTCTTTGCCAGATTCCGCGGCTTATCGACGTCTCGCTGCAGCGCACAGGCCGTATGGTAGGCAAGCAGCTGGAGGGCGACCGACGCGGTCAGGACCTGCACCAGAAGGTGTGTGTTCGGGATGGGGATGAAGATGTCCACGATCTCAGCGAGTTCCGTATCCCCGGCAACGCCGAGAGCGATGACCGGTGCCTTCCTGGCCTTCATCTCCTTGATGTTCGAGGCCATCACGCCGTAGGTCGGCCCGGGGGTGCAGATGGCGACCACCGGTGTCTCGGGGGTGAGCAGGGCAAACGGCCCGTGCTTCAGTTCTCCCGCCGCATACCCCTCGGCGTGGACGTAACTGATCTCTTTCATCTTGAGGGCGCCTTCCATGGAGACCGGGTAAAACGCCCCCCGTCCCACGAAGAAGACGTGCTCGGCCTTCGAGCAGAGAGTGACCGCCTCGTGGACGTCCTGGAGGAGGATATCTCCTATGGCCAGGTGCGCGTGCGACAGGATGTCGTCGAACGCCCCCTCGCATCGCAGGTTGACGATCTGCATCAGCGCCGCAAGCTGTGCCATGTAGGACTTGGTTGCGGCGACGCCAATCTCGGGGCCGGCCCGCATCAAGAGGGTCTCATCCGCAACCCGGGTGACCGTGCTCCCCTGCATGTTGGTGATGGCAAGCGTTGGGCAGTTGCGGGCTTTCGCCATCTTTAAGGCGGCGATCGTATCCGCGGTCTCCCCCGACTGCGAGACCGCGATCACGAGGCCGTGGAGGGGTGGGGTGAAGTACTTGAACTCCGACCCTATCTCGACCCGTACCGGTATGTTGCAGAGCGATTCGGCCAGGTACTTGAAGATCAGGGCGGTATGGTACGACGTCCCGCATGCGACCAGGGTGATCCCGTCTGCCTCCATGACCATCTGCCGTACGCGATCGTCGATGCCGGCCCTGATGGTCTCGTAGAAAGATTGGGGCTGTTCGTAGATCTCCTTCAGCATATAGTGGGAAAACCCGCCTTTCCGGGTATCTTCGACGCACCAGCTGATCAGTTCGACCGGGCGCTCCACCTTCCGGCCGCCGTGGTAGATAGCGAAGTGGTCGGGGGTTAGGTCGGCGACGTCGCCGTCCTCAAGGAAGATCACGCGTTCAGTGTACTCGAGGAGCGGCGTCATATCCGAGGCGGCAAAGACTTCGGCATCCCCGACGCCGAGGACGAGCGGGCTCGCGTCACGGGCGGCGACGATTCTCTGCGTATCCTCCGCGATCGCGAGGACGGCGTATGAGCCTTTGAGCAGGGGCAGGGTCGCGTTGACCGCCGCGAGGAGATCCCCGTCATAGTGCTCCTCGATGAGATGGGCGATCACCTCGGTATCGGTCTCGGACCGGAAGGTGTGACCGCGCCCCTGCAGCTGCCGTTTCAGTTCGCTGTAGTTCTCGATAACCCCGTTGTGCACCACGGCGATCTTATCCCTGCAGTCGGTGTGCGGGTGGGCGTTGATGTCGTTGGGTTCGCCGTGCGTGGCCCACCGGGTATGCCCGATCCCGGTACACCCGTGGAGGCCGACCACTTCGGCCTCCCCGTCCGAGATCCGGCCGGTCTTCTTATAGACCTCGATCGCACTCCCGATCGTCGCGATCCCGAACGAGTCGTACCCCCGGTATTCAAGCCGTTTCAGCCCCTGGATCAGGACCGGCGTTGCGTCCCGTCTTCCGATGTAGCCGATGATCCCGCACATCTACATCACCCGCGTGCCATCTTCGAGGAGGCCGACCACTGTCTTCCCCCTCTCAATAGTGACACTGTTACCTGCTATGCAGTTTTTAAATGTTGTGAATGGTGCCGCACGGACCCCGTCACCGAGGACTGCACCGAATTCCTCCTTGTGGACCCGGCCCCCGACCTCGATGAAGCTCGCTGAAGGGTAGGTGGTGGTATGGTCGGCAAGGATGCACCCCTGACCGAAGACGGCAGAGACAATCCTCGAATGGGACCCGATCGTGACGTCGCTCATGATGAGCGAGTTGGCGACGTAGGTGAACGGCTCAAGCACTACCCGGTCGCCGATGCTCACATCGGGCATGATCACGCAGTTCGGGCCGATGTTGCAGTTGCTCCCGATGGTGACGGGGCCGTAGATGACGGTGTTCGGGCCCACGGTCGTCCCGGTGCCGATATGCACGGTGCCCCGGCGGATGACGGATGCATCGACCGTCCCGGCGATCTCGGGGGTGATCCCTTTGAGCATCCGGCTGTTCAATTTCAGGAGGTCCCAGGGATAGATGGCATCCTGCCAGTCATCTGCCGGGATCGCCCGTATCCTCCGGCCCGACGCGATCATGGCGGCGAGAGCGTCGGGGATCTCGGTCGTCCGGAGGAAGGAGAAGACGTCGGGTGTGAACGAGTAGACCCCGGTCGATACGGTGAACGTCGGGGCGTCCTCGGGTTTCTCGATGACCTCGCGGACGAGGCCGTTTCTGATCACCACGACCCCGAAGTTCGAGGGGTTCGGGTGCTCGGCCACGAGCATGGCGTTCTGCTCCTTTTTAATCCGGGCAATAGATTCTGCGTTGATGTAGTTGTCGCCGGGGAGAACGAGGAAATCGTCCGTGATCTCCGACTCGGCCGCACGGAGAGCATCCGCGGTCCCGAGTTGCCGTTCCTGCACGACGACCTGGATCGGGGCGTCGAGCCGGTTGAGGTGCCGGATGACATCCTCTTTACGGTATCCGACCACCACCACGATATCGCGGATCCCGTTCTCCAGCAGGGCGTCGATGACGTATTCGATGATCGGCCGGTTTGCTACCGGAAGCATGGCTTTGGGCTTGCTCCGGGTGAGTGGCCGGAGGCGACTCCCTTCTCCCGCTGCTAGAATGACTGCCTGCATCATATCACCTGATGATTGAACCGTCCTCGATGCATCCTTCGACGAGGGAGTGGGGAGCAATCCTCGCGTTACTGCCGATGAGGCTCCCGACGTTGACCGAGCAGTTGATCCCGAAGAGGACGTCATCGCCGATGATGGCGCCAAATTTCCTCCGCCCGGTAGTCTTCCCGCAGACCTTCACCGATCCATTGTCATGCCTGAGGTTTGCGACCTTGGTGCCCGCCCCGAAGTTGCACCCGCTCCCGACGATGCTGTCGCCTATGTAGTTGAAGTGGGGGATCTTCGTCGCCGACATGATGATGGAGTTCTTGATCTCGGTCGCATGCCCGATGTGGCAGCCATCGCCGATGGTGGTAGAGCCCCGGATATAGGCGTGGGGGCCGATGATACAGTTCTCGCCGATGACGCAGGAACCCTCGATGTAGGTGCCGGCCCGGATGACGGTCCCTTTGCCGATGCTGACCGTCTCCGGGACGGTGCACCCGTCTTCGACGGTGCCGCACCGTTCATGGCAGAGCGAGGAGAGGAGTTCCTCGTTTGCGTCGAGGAGATCCCATGGCTGCCCGACGTCCAGCCAGTAGTCCAGCGGGTATGCTCTGAGGGTTCCCTCCCTGATATAAGATTCGAGGGCGTCGGTCAGTTCGAACTCGCCCCGGCCCGATATCGTGAGCCCCGCAAGAAGGTCGAAGATGTCGGGGTCGAAGAGGTAGGCGCCCGCGTTGATCAGGTTGCTTTTTGGAGCTTCGGACTTCTCCTCAAGACCGGTGATGCGCCCTCCTTCCACGGTCACCACGCCGTAGTCCTGCGGGTGGTCGGTCTCGTGGATCCCCACGCAGGGGGTATCCATCCGGCAGAACTCCCTGATGTCCTCCTTTTTGAGGACCATGTCGCCGTTTAAGAGGAGGAATCGGCCGTCAATCATTCCTGCCGTAGCCCGCAGGGCGTCGGCGGTGCCGAGCTGGTGCCGCTGGGTCACGTACGTGATATTCACGCCGAGAACGCTGCCGTCCCCGAAGTGGTTCCGGATCTCACGCTCAAAGTAGCCGACGACGAAGATGAAGTCGGTTATCCCTGCGTCGTGAGCCGCGAGGACGAGGTGTTCCATCATCGGGCGGTTGGCTATGGGGAGCATCACCTTCGGGCGCCGGGCGGTCAGGGGACGCATCCGTTTCCCCTCTCCTGCTGCCAGTACAACACATTGCATATATTCACTCCAGGATATGTTTGGCTTGCTCAAGGGCTGCGTGCCCCATATCGAGCATCTCTTTTGCTTTTGCGGGCGTCTTTCCCTCGGCCGTGATCCGGACCTTTGGTTCGGTGCCGCTTGCCCGGATCAGGTACCAACCGTCTTCATCTTCGAACCGGATACCGTGTGTCGGCTCATCGGCGCCGATCGCCGCCATGATCTCCGCCGGAGCGTCGACGCGATACGCCTCCCGGAGGAGTGTGTACCGGGGCATCCGGTCAAGTTCTTCGGCGATCGACCACTCCGACGCGATCTCGCAGAGCAGGGCTGCGGCGTAGATCCCGTCCGGGCAGTAGGAGTGCTCCGGAAAGATCCAGCTCCCCGATGCCTCGCCGCCGAAGTCCCCCCAGGAGAGGAGCTCCTCGGAGACGAAACTGTCGCCGACCGGCGTGCGATGGACCTCCGCAACCTCTTCGATCGCCATGGAGGCATCGACGGTGGTGACCACGTGCTTCCGGTCGAGGTACTTCGCGAAGAGCATGAGGAGATGGTCTCCGTCAATGTAGCGGCCCCGCTCGTCGAACGCCATCATCCGGTCGGCATCGCCGTCATTGACCACCGCACACGCGGCCTCCCGCTTCCGGACGATCTCCCCGATATAAGGGAGATTTGTCTCGAGCGGCTCTGACGGGCGGGCAAACTTCCCCGAGACGTTGCAGTTCAGGCCGATGACGGTTGCTCCCATCCCTGCAAGAAGATCGGGGGTGATGACGCTTCCTGCGCCGTTGCCGCAGTCCACCACGACCGTGACGGGCCTCTCCAGGCTGACGCGGTCGAGGATCGCCTCGCGGTGCGCGTCCACCGCATCGATGGGAGAGACGGTTCCCTGCTCGTCCCAGTTCTTCCAGTGCGACCCCTCGATCGCATCCTCGATCGCCGCCTGCTGCCGGAGGGTGAACGACGACCCGTCGGGGTTGAGCAGCTTCACCCCGTTGTAGGACTCGGGGTTATGCGAGGCGGTGATCATGCACCCTGCGTCCACGCATCCCGTCGCATGGGCAACCGTCGGCGTTGGCGCGACGCCGCAGGCGTAGACGGTTGCACCGGCCGAGAGCATCCCGGCAATGACACTATGTTCCAGCAGTTCGCTGGTCGTGCGGGTATCCCTGCCCACGACGATGCCCGATGCACCCCCCGCGGTGGCTGCTCCGATGCGGAGCGCCAGACTCACGAGGGCGGGGCCGAATTCTCGCCGGATTCCGGAAGAGCCGAAAAGCATACTCCTGTATAATCCTTTCTTTCCTAAAAAAAGGTATTCATCGCCCGTAAGGGCACCAGTGCTTGAGATTTAAAAGACCGCTGACCCCGGCGGTTGACGGCCCGAGGAAGATCATCTGCTTGTGTCCCCGGTACTCATCGATGCAGGCAACCCCCGCGTCCGTCGTCATGCCATCGCCGGCGACCAGAAAGAGGTCTGCCGCCTCCGGCGAATCGACGATCTGGCTGCCGAGGGCCCGCTCGAGCACCGGCATCGGGCCAACGAGGTAGATCCGTTTTCCGGCGACCTCGCGGGAGAGTTCCGCGAGGCAGGGGGCATAGCGGTCGGGGGTGCAGGGGTGGAGTTTTCGTGTCAGGTAGAGGAACGCCGAGACAGCGTTGATGATCGCACCTGCCGCCCCCCGCTGCTTTGGGTTTGCAAGCGGCGCGCCGAACATAAAGGAGATCCGGGTGTTGGCCCGGACAGGTTCACGGGTGATGAACTGCCCGGTCTGCCCGCCGAAGTGCCCCTCCATGCAGACCCCTTTTGGATACTGGCAGACGTCTGTATCGTGGTTCACACAGAGCTTCACGATTCCGTCCTCGCACCCGCTGTCCGCGATGATCGTCTCCAGTCTCCTGATTGCATCGTGCCAGAAACTCATGATTTTTCCTCTGTATCCCACAGGATCGCCCGCACGGGCGACCCGTCCGCACCTTTGAGCCGCATCGGGAGCGCCACCATGAAGTAGTTTCCCTCGGGCACGGCGGAGAGGTCGAGCAGTTCAAGGATGACCATCCCGCTCCCGAGCAGCCGGCGGTGGACCGCACCGTCGCCATGGAATGCCTCGATCGACGGAGCATCGGTTCCGAGGCAGGTTACCCCGGCATCAGCGATGAGGCCTGCTGCCTCAACAGAGAGCGCCGGGTAGCCGGGGTCGAACTGCTGCCGCTCCGAGAAAGTGGTCCGGAGGAGGAGCGTCCTCGCGCCGTCGAGGCGGCCGGCGAGGTGGTCGGGACCAATGACCTCTCCCGCGTCGCTGCAGTCCAGTACCTGCGCCGGTCCTGCGAGCACCCCGGGCGGGATCCGATCGACCGTCTGCCCGCCCTTGATATAGTGCGACGGGGCGTCGATATGCGTCCCGGAATGGCTCCCGAGGGTCATCTCGGTCACCCGGTACTGCCCGTTATCTATCTCGCGGAACCGGGGCCGGACGTCCCCGGGGTAGAGGATCGCATCCTCGGAGAGGTCCCGGGTGATGTCGTAGATCTTCACAGGTAATCTTCTCCCCGCCAGCCGAACTGCCCGATCAGCGGCACGAAGCAGACGCCGCCGAGCGGGATCTTCTCCACCCTGCCTTCGTGTTTGACGAGTTTGATGAGGTCCTGGCATTCCCGCGGCCCGACGGGAGCGATCAGCCGCCCGCCCTCGGCAAGCTGGTCGATCAGGGGCCCGGGGATGGTGGGCGATGCCGCCGTGACGACGATGGCGTCGTACGGCGCTTCTGGTGGATAGCCCTGTGTGCCGTCGCCGACGACCACCCGGACACCGGTGACCCCCGCCCGGTCGAAGTTCTGTTGTGCCTGGTCGGCGAGGTCTTCAAGGCGTTCGATGGAGATGACTGTTGCGGCGAGTTCGGCAAGGAGTGCGGCCTGGTAACCGCTCCCGGTCCCTACCTCGAGCACCCGGTCCTGCGGCGTAAGTTCGAGCTGTTCGGTCATGACGGCGACGATATAGGGCTGGGAGATGGTCTGCCCCTCCCCGATGGGGAGGGGTCGGTCCTCGTAGGCGGCACGCTCATAGCCCTTCGGCACGAAGAGGTGGCGGGGGATCTTCCGCATCGCGGCAAGCACCCTCTGATCCCCGACCCCCCGGGCCCGGATCTGGAACTCCACCATCTCCTCGCGCTCCCCCTGGCAGGGATCGGTCTGTGTCATCCCCTCTCCCGAATCAGAACCCTGATTCTGCTTTATCGATCGCGGCATCGATCTGCGCCTGCAGGACCGCAGGCAGACCGCTGATCTTTACATCCAGGAAACCGCGTATAATGGTTGCGGTGGCCTCCTCCTCGGAGAGCCCTCTTGCCATGAGGTACTCGATCTCGTGGTGGGCAATCTTCCCTACAGCAGCCTCGTGGGAGAGTTCGGTCCCGGTCAGGGTTCCTTCGATCTCGGGGATGGCGTGGATGATGCCGTCTTTTAAGATCAGGCCCTTGCACTCGATGTGGCCCCGGGTGTTATTCTTCTCGCCGAGGATGTGGCCCCGGGAGATGATGGTGCCGCCGGTGGTGATCGCCCGGGTGATCAGTTCGGCGCTCGTATGCTCGGCGCCGAGGATGGCGCGGGAGCCGAGGTCGAGGGTTGAGCCCGGTGTCGCGACGACGATGCTCGAGAACCGGGCCACGGCGTTCTTCCCGACCAGGCGTGCCGTCGGGTACATGTTGACCTGGTGAACCGGCTGCATGCAGACGTAGTTCGAGAGGAACGTCCCGTCCTCTTCAACGATGGTGGCGCTCCGCGGGAAGACGCTGATCCCGGGGTTCCAGTTGTGGATCATCGTGGACGTGACCTTTGCCCCTTTGCCGACGTAGATCTCGGTCACCCCGATATGTGCTCCATGCTCCTTCTGCCAGGAGCTCGCGCAGCCGGAGATGATGTTGATCTCCGAGCCTTCTCTTGCGATGAAGAGGTTGTGGACATGCTGCACCGGCTCCTGGCGGAGGAAGAGGCAGGCCTGGAGGGGCATGGCGACCTTCACACCCGGCTGCGCGATGACGACGAGGCCCTGCGGGCTCTCCTGTTTTGCCAGGTACTGCGTATATTTGTCCTTATCGCGTGATACGGCGTTCCAGTAGTAATCCTTCACCCAGTCGTACTTCTCAAGAGCGGTCTTGATGGGGAGCATCTCTATCCCCTCAGCCCCGCAGGTGGTCTGGATCACGTTCTGGTCGACCTGGAAGAAACTCCCGCACCGATTCTGCATCCCGACTTCAAGGCCGGTCAGGGCGAGGCGTTCCCGGTCCTCCTGCGAGAGCTGCTCAATATCAGTTACATCTGTTTGCAACGCACACACTCCCCGTACCCTTTCTCTTTGACCACGCGCAGGATCTCGCGGGGGTTCCCGTGACACCGGATCTGGCCGTCGATCAGTACGTGCCCCTGGTCGGCCTCGAGGTAATCGAGGATGTAGCCGGTGTGGGTGATGATCAGGCCGCTCCGATGACGGTTGATGATATGCACATCTTTTTCGAGCAGGCCTGCAATCTCCTTTCCCATCAGGCTCATATTCTCGAGGTCGACGCCGCTCTCCGGTTCGTCCAGCATGAGAAAATCGGGCTGCTGAACCTTCAGTTGCAGGACTTCGCTGCGCTTTATCTCACCGCCGGAGAACCCGACGTTGGTATCGCGGGCAAGAAAGTGTTCCATGTTGACCGTCTGCGCGAGCGCCTCGATCGCGTCTCCCCCCATATGGGATGTGGCGGCGAGCAGTTTTCCGAGTTTGAGCCCGGATATCGTAGGCGGGTGCTGAAACATCATGCCTATCCCGAGGTGGGCCCGCTCGTGGATCGGCATCCCGGTGATATCCTGTCCTTTAAAAACGATGGATCCGGACGTGATCGTATAGCCGCTAAACCCCATGATGGCTTTAAGCAACGTGCTCTTTCCCGAGCCGTTCGGCCCCATCAGGATATGGGTCTCCCCCTGCCCGATATGGAGGTTGATATCGTGGAGCTTCTCGGCGCCTTCCACGTTCACGTGTAAATCACTGATATCCAGCATACGGCACTCCGTTCCATGTATTTGTCAGGGAATACATTAACACTTGCCAACGGAACAATAATTGTTTCGACGGATAAGAATCCGGAGCGTAGCGATATCCGGCATTTCGCCAAAATGGGCGCAAATTCCTCGAACCGCTACGTAATGGGTGCAGACTTCTGAGCGGGCTCCCGGCTCTTCACTTTCACCCCGCACGCGGCCTACGGTTAAATAGCGACCTCGCCCCGTTCCATTATGGAAAGATCCGCATTCACCACGTTTGCCTGCCTTGCCGAGCGGGCCGCCCGGTATCCGACCGTTGTTCGGCGGAGCCAGATGCGTAAAACGATGTATCTCGCCGCCACCGTCCCGGCGAACCGCACCCTTCGTGAGGCAGAGAGCCTGGCGTAAGTCCCCCCGGTCACCCCGCGAGGTACTCCCGGGCCCGGAGGTATGACCCGGGCCGGTCGTGGGCGTGGGTGATCAGGTAATTGTGAAGGTCCACGATAGCCCTCGACTCCTCGAGCAGGGCGTTGTAGGCTTCTACCGCGTCGTTGTAGTCCCGGGCCTTCCGGTTGTATTCCGGGACGAGACGGTTGTACTCCCGGATCTCCCCCGACCGGGAGAGGGCTGTCAGCCGTGCACCGAGGGCGTCGAGGGACGCTCTCTCCTCCTCGATTTCCCGGGCGCGTACCGCGAGTTCCGGCCCGAGCGCCTCGGCCCGACCGCGGGATAGGGAGAGGGCACGTTCGATCGTATGAATCTGGTCGCACGCCCCGTAGATCCGGGGCCCGTCCCCGACCGGGATCACCAGGGGATCGGTGGAAAGAACCGTCCCGTCTGCGAGCGCCGCAGGCGGGATACCCACGTAACTTCTATTCGTGGTCTCGATGTAGGCGAAAGGAGTGTTGCGGTAGGGACACCCGGCGCTTCTCACCCCGACGGCCATGTGTGACTCGTTCCCGAAGTAGAGGAGCGCGACCCCGTAGCCTTCCCGTGCGAGGAGCCCGGCGAGGAGGAGGCTTTTGTCGTCGCAGTCGCCCTCAGTGTCCACGTAGGTCTCGATCGGGAACTTCGGCTCCACGATCGAGGCGTCGGTCTCATACGGGATGGACTGCACGAACGCGGCGATCAGTTCGAGATATCGGTCGTCGTCAAGCCCCTGGCGGTCCCGGATCTCACGGAGGGCCGCGAGCAGGTCCGCGTAAAAGGGCTCCTGGTGGGAGTCGTTGACGAATGCCCGATAATAGATCGGGATCCACTCCTCTTTTGAGAGGTCTTCTGAGAGGTAGAGTTGCCGATCCGCTTTCTTAGCGCCTGCGTAGACCGCCGGGTCGGGGTCGATCCGGATCGTCTCTTCCCGGTCCCCGAAGGGGAAGGTGTAGGTCGGCAGGTCGTCGAGGGCCGCCCCTTCGACCGGCATGATCGCTGGCGGAACGACCGGGGGGTGGAGGAGGCCGCCCAGGCACCCGGCCCCGAGGGCCGCGGCGACGAGGACGAGCACGATGAGGATTCGTTTCCACATGGTATCAGAGATAGTCCGGGAGGTCTGCCAGCGAGTCGATGATGAGGTCCGGTACGATGCCTGAGCGGCGGACCGTCTCTTCCCGGTACTTGCCGGTCCTGACCAGGATTCCTTTCATACCGCAGGCCCGGGCGCCGCCGATATCGGTGACGATGTCGTCGCCGACCATCGCCGCCTTATCCGGGTTTATCCCGATCTCCCGGAGCGCACGGAGGAAGAACGTCCCCGAGGGCTTTCCGATCACCTCCGCCTCCTTTCCGGCGGCATACTCGAGCGCAGCCACGAACGGGCCGGCCGAGAGCATCAACCCGTCCGACCCCATCCAGTAGCGGTCTTTCTCGAGCGCGATGAGGTCTGCGCCGTCCATCAGGAGGCGGAACGCCCGGTTCATCGAGGCGTAGGTGAGACCCTCGGCCGCGTCGGCGACCACGACCGCATCGGCCCCCTCCTCGACAGCCGCGATGCCGGCCTCCTCAAAATCCGTCCGGGCATCGGGGGTGGTGAGGAGGAAACACCGGGTCCGGCCTCCTTCCCGCAGGTGTGCGGCGGCGGCGACCGGGGCGGTGACGATCCGGGTCTCCGGGATGACATAGCCGAGTTCCTCAAGACGGCGGGCAACCGAACGGCGGGAGCGGCGGGTGGTGTTGGAGACGAACCGGTAGGGTATCCCCCGCCGGTCGAGTTCCCGGAGCGCCCGATCCGCTCCAGCGACAGGCCGGTCGCCGACGTAGAGGACGCCGTCGATGTCGATCAGGACTGCTCCGATCTTCATATCTCTCCTTCTGTTGTCCGCAGGAGTATTTATGCGGTGCCCGGGAAGGCGCGACGCAATCATGAGAACCTTCATGTGGACTGCAGGTGTACCCGCCTCCGATCCGGAAACCATCACGAGGAGAGGAGGACAGGATATGGATGCATTTGAACGAATACCAATGGACGCACGATGGAAACTCGCCGCCCGGGAGGTCTCCGCGCTGCCGCTTGCCTACCGGAGAGCCATCAGGGACGGCGCCGACGACCAGCTCTACAACGAGATCGAGCGGGCGGTGTGGCAGGAGCAGGGCAGAGAAGTGGGCGTCATCGCCCGTGCCTTCGGGATGCCGCTTGGAGACGCGCGGGAGGTTGCGGAGGCGTTTGCGGCGGCGACAGGGGTGCTCTTCGGGCCCGAGTACCAGTATGAGATCAGGGATTCCGCGCCGGGCGAGGCGGTCCTGACCGTCCGGAAGTGTGCGATGGTCGTGCGGGCGAAAGAGCAGGGGGAGAACCCGCTTGTCGTCTGCAACGCCTGCCATGCCTACGCAAACGCCGCGATACCGGACCTGAACCGGGGCTACACCCCAACGTACATGAGCGCTATCTGTGCCGGCGACGGTACGTGCTCGATCGCAGTAAAGCCCGCACGGCGGGAGTGATGCGGGGGAGACCGATCTTTCGTTCACTTTCACCCCGCGGCGGTTATCTTGAATGCCGGCAGGATCCAACCTTCTGTCGACAGGATGGTTTGCCCGTTCGATCAGGCAGGGAGGCTGTGGCGGGGCCGGGTTGACCGGGCCGGGGAGTACGATCTCGTCGGCGGGAGCGGAGTCTCCGCCCCGGGCCCCTGGTCCTCGTTCATCTGCCGCTCCGACTACGATAGGGCTCGAAGGCTCCGCGACGACCTCGTCGCCGGGTACCGGGGCCGGGCATTTGAGGATGTCTTTTGCGGTCGGGAGGTTGCGTGCCCTTCCGGGGCGTGTTACGTCCTCGAATCCCGGGATGCCATGGACCTTGACGGCAGGGACCCTGACCGGGCGGCGGCGGCTATCCTTGCCGACCTCACCCTGGTCCACGGCATCGGCGAGGTGACAGAGCGAAGGTTGAAGGGGCGGGGTTACCGGACCCTCGCCGATCTTGCCCGGCACCCTCTCTACCGCCGGGAGGCCGCACGGCTGCTTGATTCGGTAGCGGGAGGGAACACCCGCGATCTCGTGGAAGAGATAGGGCGGCGGCATCGACGGAGCGACCCGCTCCTCCTCGAAGCCAGCCGGTTCCATGCCCCCGAGGATTTTGTCTTCCTCGATATCGAGACGCTGGGGCTATTTTCCCGGCCGATCATCCTCATCGGCCTCGCCCGGGTCGGGGACGGGTCGATCACCACCCGCCAGTACCTGCTCCGGTCGGTCGTTGAGGAGGAGGCGGCGCTCACCGCTGTCCTCCCTGACCTGGAAGCGGATGGTGCGGCCCTCGTCACCTTCAACGGCCGGGCGTTCGACCTCCCCTACATCCGGGAGCGGCTCGCCTACTACGGTATCCCGGCAGACCTCGATATGCCGCATTTCGACGTCCTCCACTTTGCACGCCGGCGTTGGAAGGACTCGTTTGCCACCTGCCGGCTCAGCGCACTCGAGACGGAGGTCCTTGGCGTCGGCCGCGAGAACGATGTTCCGGGCCGGATGGTGCCGGAGTTCTACGATGCCTACCAGCGGACCGGAAACCCCGGCCCGCTCGTCCCGGTGGTGGAGCATAACCGGCAGGACCTCATCTCGCTCGCCCGCCTCTTCGCGCTTCTCAGGGGGGATGGCGACGGCGGTGCGTGACTTCCTCGGCCTGCTCGCGACCGACGACAGATTTCGGGAGCGTGTCGTGCATATCGAGACCACACCTCCCCGGGAGGCCCGGTACGGCGGCCTCTCCCGGCCCCTCCCGGAAGGACTCCGGGCCTACTGCGACGGGAGGGGGATCCGGCTCTACACGCACCAGTGCGCGGCTATCGAGCACCTGCGGGCGGGGGAGAACGTCATCATCACCACCCCGACCGCGAGCGGGAAGACGCTCGCGTTCCTGCTTCCGGTCTTCGAACGCCTCGCCGCCGACCCCGCCGCGACGGCGCTCTTCCTCTACCCCACAAAAGCGCTCGCCAACGACCAGGTGAAGGTGGTCCGGGAGCTGGAGAAGATCTCCGGGATCCGGGTGGACGCCGCCATCTACGACGGCGACACCCCCGGCGGGAGGCGGCCGGCGATCCGGGAGCGTTCACGGGTCGTCCTCTCAAACCCGCACGAGCTCCACCAGATCCTCCCCTGGCACGCGAAGTGGAGCCGGTTTCTTAAGAACCTCCGGTTCGTGGTGGTCGACGAGGCGCATCGTTACCGCGGCGTTTCGGGGTCCCATATGGCCATGCTCCTCCGCCGCCTTGCCCGCATCGCCGGGCACTACGGTGCCCGCCCGCAGTTCGTCCTCTCCTCCGCCACCCTTGCAAACCCCGGCGAGTTCGCCGCCCGCCTGACCGGGGAGGCGGCGGTCTCTATCGAGGAAGATGGGTCGCCTCAGGGAGAGAAAGCGTTCGTCCTCTACAACCCGTTTGCCGGAGGCAGCGTGCAGTCCGTCCACTCCGCGACAAAAGACCTCCTCCTTGCGTCGGTGGAGAGCGGGTGCCGGACACTCTGTTTCACCGTCTCCCGCAAACTCGCCGAACTGATTGCGGTCCGGTCGCGGGAAGTCTCCGGGATAAGCGCCTACCGGGCGGGCTATCTCCCGAAGGATCGGCGGGCGATCGAGGACGGCCTCAAAGACGGTAGCCTTCGCGGTGTCGTGACGACGAACGCGCTCGAACTCGGGATCGATATCGGGTCGCTTGACGGCGTCATCATCTCCGGGTACCCCGGAACGATGATCTCTGTCCGGCAGCAGGCGGGGAGGTCCGGGCGCCGTTCCCACGACTCGTTTGCCGTTCTCGTAGCGTTTGAGAACCCGCTCGACCAGTACTTCATGCGCCATCCGCGGGTCTTCTTCTCCCGGCCCTGCGAGCACGCCGTCGTGGATACGACAAACCCCTACATCCTCTCGGGCCATCTCCTCTGTGCGGCGGCGGAACTCCCCGTCGACCCGGAGCGTGACAGCCACTGGTTCGGTCCGGATCTCGTGGGGATGCTTGAGGCGTTCGAGCGGGTCCATCTGCTCCGGAAGGCCTCACGGGGCTGGATCTACGCCGGGCAGGGGCGGGCGGTGGATACGGTCGGGCTCGACGCCGTCACTGCCGATACCTTCCGGGTGATGCATGGGGGCAGGCTGCTCGAGACGATGGACCACTGGCAGGCCTACCGGGAGGCGCACCCGGGTGCCATCCTCCTCCACCGGGGAGAGACCTACGTGGTGACCGGGATGGACCTCGAGCAGCACACCATCCGGGTGGAGGAGACCGATACCGATACCTACACCCGGCCTCTCTCCACCACCGACGTGGCGGTCGTGCAGGAACTCCAGCGCCGCGATTTCGGCGGCTTGCAGGTCTCTTTCGGCGATATCAAGGTCACCGAGGAGGTCGTCGGGTATACGGTGCGGCGCTACGACCAGACCGTGAGCCACCACCGGCTGGACCTCCCGCCGCTCCGCCTCACGACGAAGGCCCTCTGGTTCACCATACCGGACCGGACGGCGGAAGCGGTCGCTGCCGGAGGGTGGGACCTTGCCGGCGGGCTGCATGGTGCGGAGCACGCCTTGATTGCCGTCATGCCCTACCATGTCGTCTGTGACCGCCGCGATATCGGCGGGCTCTCGACCTCTCTCCACCCCGCAACCGGTGCACCGACGATATTCGTCTACGACGGCTACGAGGGGGGGATCGGGCTTGCGGAGAAGGCGTTCACCCTCCTTCCTGCGATCGCCGGGATGGCGCACGAACTTGTCCGCGACTGTGCGTGCACCACGGGGTGCCCGGCATGCATCTACTCCCCGAAGTGCGGGAACCAGAACCAGCCGCTTGACAAGGAGGCGGCCGTTATCGTCCTTGACGACCTTGTCGGCCGGCTCTCCACGGACGCCCACCCCAAAAACCCCTGATCGATACCCTCAAGTCCCCGTCTGTCGATACCCGCCGCCGGGGTCCCGCCATGAGTATCATCCTCGTTCCTATCGGGAAGGTCGATCCAGCAGAGATGCAGATGCTCGAGGATCTTCTGAAGGCGGCCTTCTCTCGTGATGTGGTGATCGGGGAGGAGATCCCGCGTCCTGCAGCCGCACTGAACGCCGCCCGCAATCAGTACGATGCGGAGATGGTGCTTACGTTCCTCTCGCTCTCCGGGGAGACCGCCGGCTGCGACCGGGTGCTGGGGGTCACCAACGCCGATCTCTATTTTCCGGGCATGAACTTCGTCTTCGGGATAGCAGGAGGGAGATGCGCCCTGATCTCCCTCCACCGTCTCAGGCAGCCGTTCTACAGCCTCCCCGAGGACCCGGTTGTCTTCCGGCACCGGGCCGTCGTGGAAGCGGTGCATGAACTGGGGCACACCTTTGGGCTTGCCCACTGCGAAGACCCCCGGTGCGTCATGCGCTTCTCAAACACCATCGCCGAGACCGACCGGAAGGGGCCGGCGTTCTGCACGACCTGTCGTCTGCGGGTCTTCGCCGGGGAGGTCGGACGGCGCTGACCGGGTTCCTGCCGGAGCCCGGGCGGGGGTGCTGTGCCCGGTCAGCCCGGGGTCGATAGGACAGAAAGAATTGACACGTATCTCTCGAAAAAGCGGAAAATAGTTCCCGGATGCTGCGCTCTTCCCGAATGATCGGAGCGTTTCAATATAATATATTTAGTTCGTGATAAAAAAATATTCCTGGCAAATGGGCTAGATCCTCAGGTTGAACAAAGATCGGGGGTATTATGTCGTGAATTCTAAATCAAAAGGCTTTTATCCTGTCGTTCCGACCTTAGAGATTGTCCCCAATATCTTTTTGCGATTCCTCTGTAGTTGTATTGTTCCGGCGTCAACTACCCCCGGTTAAAACCGGGGGCTTGCAGCGGGGCCCCTTGTGGGGCACAGGGCTGCAATTTAATCGGTGCGAAGGTTGACGGTTCAAAAGACGTCCTTATTCGCACGGGCCGGTTGACGCGGCCCCTACCGATTATCCGTGGAACCACGGAATCACCGGCTACCTTTCGTAAATGGTTCAGAGCGCCGTTGACATCGGCGTTGATCAGGGTGCCCAGAGCACTCCGGTACAGTCCTCGCTTGATCCGCCGCTTCCTCCCATAGGGCGGTTTTCGGATCGGGTCGAGCGCGAGAGCGTCCACCTGCGAGGTGTATGCCTCGGAGTGCGAGTCATCGAACCGGATACCATACCCCTCGCACTTGCTCTTCAGCTTCTGCCGGAACTTGTGGAAGGG
>DASQ01000066.1:0-22757 GCA_002503885.1 Methanoculleus marisnigri
CACTCTGCCGTTCTTGTAGCCCGTAACGCTGCTGCAATTTCTTGCCTCCTGGTCTACTGTTTGGACCCGCGTAGCCGTTTGCTGGCCCCCGGTTTCAACCGGGGGTAGTTGACCAAATCCACCGTAGTTCTAAAGTGTGATAAGAGAAATGATTGCAACTCATATAACCGTTTCTAACCGTCACTACGAAGACGGATGTCGGAACGAATGCTGATTTTGCAGTTCCCGTCCCTGAAGATGCGCACCATGCCCCCGCTCTCGGAGACCGTGATGCCGATGGCCGGGATCTCGTGCGTAATAGACGCGGTTGCGCGGTGCCTCCCTCCAAGGCCCCCGGGCAGAGAGATGCCCCGACCGGTGACGTCCAGGTAGCGCCCCGCCGACCGTACCTCGCCGCTCTTGTCGATGACGAAGACGCCGTCGAGCTGGGCGAACTCTTTGACGCTCTCCCAGTTATCCCTGTTCTTGATGTCCCGGAGGGCGGCGGGCTGCCCCTGGTAGGGGTTGAGGATCGCCTGGTGGGAGTGCTTGAAGATCTCTTCCGGATCTCCTATGATAAATGCGGTGCCGATGGCCCTCCCTTCCCTCCCTTCGACCGCGATCTCGAGGGCCAGCGTGAGGGCTGCATGGAGCACCTCACGGGGGACGACATCGGAGAAGTCTTTTAGGTTGATGAAGTTCTTCCCCTCTTCGATGTCGTAGATGACGACGGCGTAGGGAAAGACACCGACGACGAGACCGCTCTGGAGGTTTCGCCGGAGATAGAGGTGGACTGCGGCGTCGAGCATATGCCGCTCGCTCACCTCCAGGATATCGTGCATGGTGAGGTCTTTTAAGACATCGAGCTGGAGTTCCTGCACCCTGATTATCGGGACCTCGGGCGTCCCCGGAGGGAGTGGAACCGGATCGACGAACGAGATGACTGCCAGTGCGCCGATCTTCGCCGCCACCTCGCAGGCGGTTACAAGCATCAGGTCGCCGTTCATAGCACCTCCCGGATCAGTCCCGGTATCTCTGAGGGCCGGGATGCAACCGGGATGTTGAGGGCGGAGAGCCGTCGAACCTTGGACCGTGCGTCACCCTCGCCGCCTTCGATGATCGCCCCTGCGTGGCCCATCCGCTTTTCGGGCGGGGCGCTCACGCCGGCGATGTAGGTGACGACCGGGAGGCTGGTCGACCGGACCCCTTCCTCTTCGAGGTTGCCCCCCACTTCGCCGATGACGACGACGGCCTTCGTATGGGGATCCTCCTCGAACCGGGCGAGCGCATCCACGAACGTCTGGCCGATGACCGGGTCGCCGCCGATCCCGACCACCGTGCTCTGGCCGATGCCGGCCCGGGTGAGCTCGTCGACCACCTCGTAGGTGAGGGTGCCGCTCCGGGAGACGACGCCGACCTCTCCCCGGGTGGTGAGATGGGCCGGCATGATCCCGAGTTTGCACTCCCCCGGCGAGAGGAGCCCCGGGCAGTTCGGGCCGATGACCGTGCAGTCGTGGAGTTTTGCGTAGGCGATCGCCTTCATCGCGTCGTGGACCGGGATATGCTCGGTGATGACGACCACAAACTCGATCCCTGCGTGCGCCGCCTCCATGACCGAGTCGCCTGCGGCGGCGGCCGGGACGAAGACGACGCTTGCGGTCGCGTCGTGTTCCCGGAGCGCCTCCCGCACCGTGTTGTAGACCGGTACGCCGTGGACCTCCCGGCCCCCCTTGCCGGGCGCAACCCCCGCGACGACGCCCCGTCCACCGACCTCGCGTGCGTAGGCGTTCATCAGTTCCGTGTGGAACGTGCCCTGTCTGCCGGTGATGTTCTGCACGATCACCGAAAGGTTTCGATCACCGTAGATCATGGTACGACCTCCATCGCCGCCCGGACGGCCAGGTCCATGCTATCGAGCATCCGGTAGCCGCATCCGGCGAGCAGCCGCCTTCCTTCCTCCTCGTTGGTCCCGGCCATCCGGACGATGACCGTCGGTGCGACGGCCGCGGCGATGATCCCCTTTGCCACCTCGTCGCACCGGGTGATACCCCCGAGGAGGTTGACCACGATCACATTCACCCCGGGCATGCTCGCGACGAGCCGGACGGCGTGCATGACACGCTCCTGGTCGGCGCCGCCCCCTACGTCGAGGAAGTTTGCCGCCCTGCCCTGATAGTACTCGATGAGGTCGAGCGTCGACATCGTGAGCCCGGCGCCGTTGCCGATGACGCCGATGGTTCCGTCAAGTTCCACGTAGGAGAAGCCGTGCTTCTCGGCCTCGCGCTCGCGCTCCGAGAGGTCGCGGTTGACCGCTATCCCCTGGCGGGCGAGGGCATTGTCGTCGACGATCAGCTTCGCGTCCGCCGCATAGACCCCCTGCGGCGTCGTCACGAGCGGGTTTACCTCCGCGAGCATGGCGTCTTTCTCCTGGAATACATGGTAGAGGCTGTTGATGACGGGGGCGAGTTCCTTTGGGGCCCCACCGAGGAGTTCCCGCATGAGAAACGGCGGAATATCCCGGAGAAGTGGGGATACGACGACCCTGCGGATAGCAGAACCATCCGCTCTCGCCGCATTCTCGATCTCCACGCCGCCGGCGTCGGCAAAGAGGACCACCGGCTGTCTGCTCGACCGGTCGATGGCGATGCTGACGTAGTACTCGTGCTCGATCGCCAGGCGCTCCTCGACGAGGATCTCCCTGACCGGGACGCCCTTGATCTCCCGGGAGAAGAGTTCCCGGGCGGTCTCTTCCGCCGTCGCATCGTCGGCCATCAGGACGCCGCCGGCCTTTCCGCGTCCGCCGACGTCCACCTGCGCCTTCAGGACAACACTGTCGCCGATCTCCGGCAGATGTGCCGTAATCTCTTCCGGTGCCCGTATAAGAACCCCTTTCGGGACCGGAATGCCGTAGCCCGAAAATATCCGTTTTGCCTCGTATTCCAGTAGCTTCATAGGTTACACGCTCGTTCTCCGAGTTCGAATCCCCGCTTTAACGCCTTGATGTTTAAGTTCTCGGTGCCTTTGGGGACGCTGTCGAGCACCGCACGCTCGATCGCATCCCTGCTCACGACCCCGGTTGCGGTCGCGAGGGCGCCGATCATCACGATATTCGCCACGATCTCCCGGCCGAGGGGGCCTTTTGCCTCCGCCGTCGCCGGAACCTCGCAGTAGCGGCAGATCGGGCGTGACCGGACCAGGTCGGCGTCGAGGAGCATGACCGCGTCCTCCCGGGCCGAAACACCGTACTTCTCAAACCCCTGCTGGGACATGATGACGTAGATGTCGGGGTCGGTCACCTCCGGGTAGAGGATCTGCGCATCGTCGATCACCACCTGCCCCATCGAGGCCCCGCCCCGGGCCTCCGGGCCGTAGACCTGCGTCTGGACGGCGTACTTGTCGTCGTAGAGCGCCGCCGCCCGCCCGAGGATGACCGCGGAGAGGATGATCCCCTGCCCGCCGTATCCCGAGAACCTGACTTCGTGCCTCATCGTTTCACTCCCATTGCCGGCCGGCTCCTTCGGACCAGTTCCCCGACGGTGAAGGTGTCGTCCGGGATCGGCTTTCCTTCCTCGACCAGCCGGTCGCGCTTCGCGACAAGCATCGCGTGGCTCCGGAGGTGCTCGATCATATCCGAGACGCGCCGGAGTTTGTTGTGGCGGCCGTAGTTCGTCGGGCACTGGGTCCTCACTTCGATGAAGGCGAGCCCCGGCGTCTGCATTCCGGTGACGACGGCCTTCGTGAGTTCTTTGACGTGGTAGGACGTCCAGCGGGCAACGTAGTTTGCGCCCGCCGCCACGGCGAGTTCGGCGAGGTCGAAGGCCGGTTCGCTCATCCCGTAAGGTGTCGTCGTCGAGAAGGCCCCGAGCGGCGTTGTCGGGCTTCCCTGCCCGCCGGTCATGCCGTAGATCTGGTTGTTCATGCAGACCACGGTCATATCTACGTTCCTGCGGCAGGCGTGGATGAAGTGGTTCCCGCCGATGGCGGCAAGGTCCCCGTCTCCCGTGAAGACGACGACATTTAAGTCCGGTTTTGCCATCTTCACCCCGGTGGCGAACGCGAGCGCCCGCCCGTGGGTGGTATGGAGCGAGTCGGTGAGGATGTAGCCGGGAGCACGGGATGAGCACCCGATACCGGAGACGAAGGCCGTCTCGTTCCGTTTCCAGCCCATCTCCTCCACCGCTGCAAGGGTGCAGTTGATGACCGTCCCGTTGCCGCACCCGGTGCAGTAGATGTGGGGCAGACGGTCTTCCCGGAACCAGTCGGGCGCGATCATCGGTGCGCCTCCAGGGCCCGCACAAGTTCGGCGGGGGTGTGGAGTTCTCCCCCGATCTTCGGGATTGAGATGACCGGCTGGTCCACGTGGCGCTGGACCTCCCGCACCATCTGGCCCATGTTCAGTTCAGGCATCAGGAAGACTTTGGCGTTTGGGAATTCCTGCAGGGCGAACTCCGGGAACGGCCAGACTACCCGAAGGCGGAGGTGGCCGATCGATTCGTCGGGCCGATCGCGCATCACCTGCTCGACCGTCCGGGACGGCGGGCCGTAGGTGACAAAGACCGTCTCGGCGTCGGGGTTGGTGATCTCGTAGTCGGCGATCTCGCGGCGTGCCGACTCGACCTTGGCGACCAGGCGACGCACGAGTTTATCATGCGCCTCCGGGTCGGTCGTGTCCGGGTAGCCCCGTTCGTCGTGGGTGAGGCCGGTCACGTGGACGGACCTCCCCGAGCCGAAGGGTGCAAACCCGGGAACGCCGTCGTCGCCGGCCTCGAACGGGAGCGAGCCTCCCGCGAGCGGGCCGGGGCGCGTGACCTCGACCGCGTCGGGGATGGTCGCCCGCTCCCGCATGTGACCGACGATCTCGTCGGCCATCAGGAAGGTGGGGACCCTGAACCGGTCCGCGAGGTCGAACGCCTTCACCGTCAGGTCGAACATCTCCTGGACGGAGTTTGGGGTGATTGCGATGATGCTGTAGTCGCCGTGCGACCCGAACCGGCACTGGAGCATATCCCCCTGCGCCGCCCGCGTCGGCTGGCCGGTGCTCGGGCCGCCCCGCTGGATGTTGACGATGACGCACGGCGTCTCGGTCATGGCCGCGTAGCCGATGTTCTCCATCATCAGCGAGAACCCGGGGCCGCTTGTCGCGGTCATGGCCCGGACTCCGGTCCAGGCGGCGCCGATCACCGCGGCGATGCTTGCAAGTTCGTCCTCCATGGAGATGAAGACCCCGCCGGCCTTCGGGAGCCTCCGGGCCATCGTCTCGGCGATCTCGGTCGACGGCGTGATCGGGTAGCCGCCGAAGAACCGGCACCCGGCGGCGAGCGCGCCCTCCGCACAGGCGACATTCCCCTGCATGAACTCAACTCTGCTCAAAACTCCACCTCCACCCGATGAGGCTCAAACGGTTTCTCGTCGATCCAGGCTATCGCCTGGTCGGGGCAGATCATCTGGCAGACCCCGCAGAGCATCCGCCCGTAGAGGGCCTGCAGCCTGCAGTTCGTACACCGTTCGGGGCGGTCGAGAACCGGCGAGACGATCCCCCGGCTGTTGAGTTCCGTCCCTTCCCCAAAGATCCCGTATGGACAGACCAGAACGCAGAGGTTGCACCCTTTGCAGCGGCTTTCATCGATGACAAGTTTCATGAACGGTATCCTGCTTGATATTGAATCGCTGGTGAAATTGTGTTTTCGCTTTCTCGCGTACTGCCTCGAAGAGATCGCCGCCGTGGGCGTCGATCCCGACCGTCAGCGGCAGGCGATCGGCCTTTATGACCCAGACCGCCTCGGCCATGCCGAGGTCCTCAAAATAGACGCCTTTGAGGGTCATACGGTCGGCGGCGAGTGCGGCGCACCCACCCGTGAGCGCGAGGTAGACGGCGCGCCCCCGGAGTTGCTCGACCACCTCGGCCCCCATCCCCCCTTTGCCGATGAGGGCGCGGACACCCGCGTCGATGAGGAATCCCGTGAGCGCGTTCATCCGGGCGGACGTGGTGGGGCCGGCAACGACGAGCCGGCCGTTCTGCACCACCGGGCCGCAGTGATAGACCACGGCGCCCTCCGGGTCGAAGGGGATGCCCTCCGCCATCATCCGCAGGTGGGCCTCGTCCCGGGCGGTGTAGATCGTCCCGGAGAGGGTTAGTTGGTCGCCCGCACGGAGCGAGAGGACCTCGTCGCCGAGCGGTGTCGTCAGGTTCAACGCTTCACCTCCACGGTCGCCCTGCGGCAGGCCCAGCACTGCACGTTCACCGCCACCGGGAGGGATGCGGTGTGGCAGTCCGCCCGCTTCACCTTCACGCTGAGCGCCGTCGTATCGCCGCCCAGGCCCATCGGCCCGATGCCGAGGGCGTTGACCGCGTCGCAGATCTCCTGCTCGTAGTCGTCCATGGTATCGACCGGGAGGAGCAGGGCTTCCTTCGCAAGCGCAGCCGCCATATCGAACGTCCCGCCGATCCCGACACCGAGGATCACGGGCGGGCAGGGTTTGCCCCCCGCAAGGAGCATCGTCTCGGCGACGAACCTGGGGATCTGTGCCGCCTGTGAGGGGAGGAGCATCCCGATCCTGGAGACGTTCTCGGAGCCTGCACCTTTCGGGAGGACCGTTACCGTGAGCCGGTCCCCTGGCGTCACGTGGACCGCAGGCATCCCGACACCGGTGTTGTCGTTGGTGTTCTCCCGGGTGAGCGGGTCGACGACGTTCGGACGGAGCGGGATCGTGGCCGTCGCCCGGCGCACCCCTTCCCGCACCCCGCTAAAGAGGTCGGGCGAGAGCCCGATATCGGGAGGCAGGGTAAGGTAGATCACCGGCACGCCGGTATCCTGGCAGATCGGCACCTGCCGCTCCCCGGCGAGTGCGATATTCTCCAGAATATGGCCGAGTTCCTGTCGTGCGATCTCGTCCCTCTCGGCCGCCGCCGCCCTCCGGAGCACCGCGAGCACGTCGGGAGGGAGCCGGATCTCGGCCTCTGCAAGAGCCCTCTCTGTGGCGTCTGCCAGCGCGCCCGAAAGTGTCGTATCTGCCGGGTTAACCATCATTTATACTGGTGGGAAGAGACTATAAATATCTATATTCCCACGGGTATCGGATCTGCTGTTTGCGGGTCGTTCCTCGAAAAAAGGATGGGACGGGTGCGAGTTTACGCTACCGGTACCTGTTCTTCGATAATCCTCGCGGGGGTCGGGATCTTGTAGATGCCGCGCCGGAGGGAAGTCTTTGCCTTCTCGAGGTACTGCGGGCTTGTCCAGACGGAGAAGACCTTCTGACCCCGTTCAACCCGTGCCGCGGTGCCGACCGCCTTGCCAAAGGCAAGACGCATGCCTTCCGAGACACGGTCGGCTCCTGCACCGGTCGCCTGCTTGTTCTCACGGAGAACATGGTGCGGGTAGGTCCGGATCTTTAAGTGGTAGTTTGCCCTCCCTACTTCCTTCTGGAGCTGCCGGTTGATACCGATACGGGCGGCTTCAAGGGCCGTGTGGCGTATCTGGCAGGCCTCCTCGGCAACGATGGAGAGCTCGAGCGGGAAGTCCTGGCTGAGGTTGCCCATATCAAACTGCACGATCTTGCTGCCCGGCACACCACCCATGTATTCTCTGCGTGTATATGCTTTCTTTGCGAGATTCCTGTACATCTTCGCTGGTTTTCGTACCATGGTTAAAAACTCCTGCCGATCTGATGAGTCCTTTATAAAAAGGAGATTTGCTCTAATAAATCTTACTGGGCGCTTTCGCTCTCGTCGATCATCCGGAGCACCTTTCGGCGGACTTCTGCGAACTCGGCGCTGGTCCGGTCCCGCGGTCGGGACCAGGGGATGGCGATGATCTCCTGGACCGTCCCTGGCCTTGGTGCGAGGACGATGATCCGGTCGGAGAGGTAGACCGCCTCGTCGACGCTGTGGGTGACGAAGACGATCGTCTTCTTTGTCTGCTCCCAGAGGAAGAGGAGCTCTTTCTGCATCCGGTTTCGGGTCTGGGCGTCGAGCGCCCCGAACGGCTCGTCCATGAGGAGGACGTCGGGGTCGTTTGCGAGCGCTCTTGCGATCGCCACCCGCTGCCGCATCCCGCCGGAGAGCTCGAAGGGGTAGGCGTCCCGGAACGGGGAGAGGCCGACCATATCCAGGTAGCGGTCCGCGGTCTTCCGGCGCTCCTCCTTGCTGACGCCTTTCATCTCGAGGCCGAAGGCGACGTTGTCGATCACCCTCCGCCAGGGGAAGAGGGAGTACTCCTGAAAGACCATCCCCCGCTTCGGGTCCGGGCCGGTGACCGCGCGGCCGTCGACGGTCACGCTTCCGGTGGTCGCGGTCTCAAGCCCGGCGATGATCCGCAGAAGCGTCGTCTTCCCGCACCCCGACGGCCCGACCAGGCAGATAAACTCCTTGTCCCCGATATCGAGGTTGACGCCCTCGAGCGCCTGCGTGACAGTGCCGTCCTCCTTGGGGAAGGCTTTGCCGAGGTTCCGTATCGTAACTCCGCCCATTCTAGGCCACCTCCCCTGCATGCCACCGCAGGAGCTGTCTGTCCACATAGATCCTGAAGATGCGGTCGATGATGAGCCCTGCAAAGCCAAGGATCAGCATGTAGACGACGACGTTGGGCATCTGGTGGAGGTAGTAGTTATGCCAGAGCTGGTACCCGAGGCCGTAACTGGAGACGCCGAACATCTCGGCGGCGACGAGGCACATCCACCCGACGCCCATGGCGATCCTGATGCCGGAGGCGATCGCCGGGACGGCGGCGGGAAGGGCGACGTAACGGATCAGCTCGAGGGAGGAGTCGCACCCGAGCACCTTGCCCGCCTCGACAAAGACCTTCGGGACGGCCCGGAACGCGGAGTAGGTCGCGGTCAGGATCGGGAAGAACGCTCCTGCAAAGATGACGGAGCCTGCCGCCTGGGTGGTGAGCCCGAACCAGATGATGGCGAACGGGATCCAGGCGAGCGGCGGGATGGGACGGAGGATCTCGATGATCGGGTCGAGCAGGAAATCCGCCACCCGGAACCACCCCATGAGGATCCCGATGGGGACGCCGAGGAGGAACGCCGCAATGAGCCCGATCCCGAAGTGTTCGAGGCTCACCATGGTGTCGGCAAGAAGGGTGCCGGAGCCGAGGAGGTTCGCGAATGCGCCGGCGACGTCGGTGACGCTCGGGAGGATGAAGGATCGCCCTACCACGTATTCGGCGATGATCTGCCAGATTACTGCCACGGCGGCGAGCGCTGCGACGCCGAGGAGTCGTTTCTGTGTCTGTAGGTTCATGTCTCTATTCCATTGCCTGGGATCTTGCAGAAGGTGGGGCGAAGGCCTCTTCGCTCCGGAAGGTTCTCTCTTATTTCATCGGCACGTCTCTAAAAGATACTTTTGGCGGGAAAAACGGGTAGGGTTCCCGGGTTACGCCCGGGCCTTCTCATAGAACGAGAGGTCGAAGAGGTCGTCCTCTGTGAGGGGCTTAGTGATGTAGCCGAGGTCGTACTGGAGGTTTGTGTACTCAACCACCGACGACGTGATAACCTTCGGATCGGCGAGCCAGGTGCCGTCCCAGTCCCTGAACGATGCCTTCACGATCTCGACGTTCTGCCCGGTCTTGCCCGAGTAGATGGACGCGGCCTCGTCGGGGTGTTCGAGGTTGTACTCCGTTGCCCTGATGTGCGTCTTTACGACCTGCTCGACGATCTCGGGGTGCTCACGGATCAGCGAGCCGCTCGCAACGAGGACGCAGCATGCGTGATCTTTCAGCATCTCGCCCGACTGCACCACGCGTCTTCCCGTACCCTCCGCCGCGATGATGGACGGGGACGGGTGGGGCAGGAAGACGCCGTCGACCTGGCCTGCGGAGATGGCGGTGGTGGCGGCACCGGGGTCCATGGCGACGATGGTGACGCTTGCGGGGTCGACGCCGTTCTTCTGCAGCCAGGTCCGGAGGATGGTATCCTGGATCGTTCCCGGCGGGAAGGTGGCGATCTTCTTACCCACGAGGTCGGGGGGGGTCGAGTACGGGACTTCGTTCCTGAGCACCAGGTCCGACCCCTGCGTCTGCACCGCTGCAACGATCTTTGCGTCAAGCCCGGTGCCCACGGCCGCGATGAACGGGGCGGCGCCGACGTAGGCGATATCCAGGTCCCCGGCAAGCATCGCCTGCATCTCAGGCGCGCCGGTGCCGAACTGGTAGTCGGTCACCTGGGTGACACCGAGGGGTGCAAGGTCTTCCTGCCACCATCCCTTCTCCATCGCGGTGAAGTGGGCGGTCTGGTGGGTGCTCGGCTGGTAGCCGATGCGCAGGTTCGTTACGTCGCCGGTATCCGTTCCGGTGCACCCGGCGACGAACGTGAATGCCGCGACCAGGGCCACGGCCAGAAGAATTGCGGTTAATGATCTCATGGGTCTCTCCATCCGTATGGGTAACGATCTATTCTTCACGCTTTCGGTATATAGTATTGTCGAAAATCTGAGATATTGTTATACTTTGGTAGCAATTTTTGCCTTGATTTTTGCCTTATAGGGGTGATCGGGTGCTGGGCGGGGGTGCACCTTCAGGGGTGACGTACGCGGGCGTCAGGCGACGGTGATCGGGCGGCGGCCGTACGATGTGGTCTGAGGTACGTTGTTCTGAAGTGCGACTGCCCGCCGGACGGGAACATGAGCGCCCCCGTGCCCGTACTCCTCCGCCCCCCGGGCGTGGTTTTAATCTCTCCAGCGGTCAAACGGTACAGACAGGACTGTTGATAGGATGCGAACGGATCAGATTCGACAGGGTCGTCTCTCGGGAGAACGTTCGGGCGATCTCGAGCACTTTCTTGCATCGATGGACGCCGATCGCTGGATTGCAAGAGCGGACCTTCTCGTGGATATGGCGCACCTCCTCGGCCTTCGCCGGCAGGAGATCATCGACGAAGCTCCGGCACGGGCGCTGATGACGGTGCTCCTCGACCTCCACGACCACGGCCTCCCGGAGGAGGCGTTCGACGAGCACTTCGAGGACGTCCATGCAGGGAAGGAGGCCTACCTCATCGACCGGGTCGGCGAGGATTTCGGCGGCCGCCTCCACATGGGCCGGTCCCGGAACGACGAGGTTGCCACCTGCATCAGGATACGGTTGAGAGAGGAGATCATCGCCCTCGTGCGGTCGCTCACCGACCTCAGGGCGACCCTCATCGACACTGCCGCCGGACATACGGAGACGGTGATGCCGGGCTTCACCCACCTCCAGCACGCCCAGCCCACGACGCTGGCCCACTACCTCCTCGCCTACGAGCAGGCCTTCTCCCGCGATGCGGCACGGCTGCGGGAGGCGTATGCCCGGGTGGACGTATCGCCCCTCGGTGCGGCGGCGTTCGCCTCGACCGGTTTTCCCCTCGACCGCACCTACACCGCCGGCCTCCTCGGGTTCGCCCGCCCGGCGGCAAACAGCATGGACGCGGTCGCCGCCCGGGACTTCGCCATCGAGGTGCTTGCTGACGCAACTGTCTGCATGACGACGGCAAGCCGGCTCTGCGAGGAGCTGGTCCTCTGGAGCACCGCGTTCTTCGGGTTTGTCCAGCTCGACGACGCCTACTGCTCCTCATCCTCGATCATGCCCCAGAAGAAGAACCCGGACGTCGCCGAGATCATGCGGGCGAAGGCCGGGTCGGCCGCCGGGGAACTCGCCGCGGCCGTCACGATCGTGAAGGGCCTTCCCATGAGTTACAACCGCGACCTCCAGGAACTGACCCCGCACCTCTGGCGGGGCGTGGAGGCAGCCCGGCAGAGCATCCCGCTTCTTGCCGGCATGATCGGGTCTGCGGCCTTCAACACCGAACGGATGGCTGCCGAGGCGGGCAGGGGCTTTTCTACTGCTACGGAGCTCGCCGACGTCCTCGTCCGGGATTACGGACTTCCCTTCCGCACCGCCCACCGGATCGTCGGACGGGCGGTACGGCACGGTTCGCTCGACCTCGCCACGCTCGAGGCCGCCGCCCGGGAAGCGGCCGGCCTCTCGGTCGTGGAGCTCGGGATAACCCAGGAGCGGATCGACTCTGTCCTCGACCCGCGCCACGCTGTTGCCGTGCGGAGCATCATCGGCGGCCCGGCACCCGCGGCGGTTGCCGTTCAGATCGCAGATCAGAAGGAACTCCTCGCCCGCGACGTTGCATGGGCGGAGGAGACCCGGGCGGCGCTCTCGAGCGCGCTAGAACATCTTATCATTGAATCACGGAGGCTGGCAGCATAACGGAGATACTTCAGACCGGAGACCGGGTGCGGTACGCGAACGGCGGGACCGCGCTCACCGGCACCTACATCACAAAACGCGACGGGATGGCCGTCGTCAAACTGGACAGCGGCTACAACATCGGGACGTCCCCCGAAAAGATCGAACTGGTCGGGCGTCCGGCCCCGCAGCCGCCGGCAGGTGCCGGGGTCGTCGTCCAGAACTCCGACCTCCCGGACCTCGCCATCATATCCACCGGCGGGACGATCGCAAGCAGGGTGGACTACCGGACCGGGGCGGTGATGAGCCAGTTCTCGGCGAACGACATCCTGCGGGCGATCCCGGAACTCGGGGAGATCGCCCGCTACCGCGACCGCCAGGTCGCAAGCATCCTCTCCGAGAACATGCACCCGGCACTCTGGCAGGAACTCGCCCGGGCAGTTTACGACGAGATCCGGCACGGCGTATCCGGGGTGATCGTCACCCACGGCACCGACACGATGGCCTACTCGGCGGCGGCGCTCGGGTTCATGCTCAAGACGCCGGTGCCGGTCGTCTGTGTCGGGTCGCAGCGGTCCGCCGACCGCCCGAGCTCCGACAACGCCATGAACGCCCTCTGCAGCGCCGCCGTCGCAACCGGCGACCTCGGTGAAGTGGCGGTGGTGATGCACGCGACGACCAACGACGACCGGTGCGCCATCCACCGGGCGACGAGGGTCCGGAAGATGCACACCTCCCGGCGCGATGCCTTCCAGAGCATGGGCATGGCGCCGCTCGGCTACGTCGACTACCCCGCGCTCTCCGTCACCCTCTCGGACGAAGCGGTCCGGCGGGGAACGGGGGAGCCGGAGCTCCGTGATGCGCTCGAAGAACACTGCGCTCTCCTCCACTTCTACCCCGGGATGCCTTCCTGCGTCCTCGACGCCTTTGCTGGCTACGCGGGCCTGGTCATATCGGGGACGGGGCTCGGGCACGTGGCGACGGAGTGGATCCCGAGGATCCGGGAGATGGTCGCGGACGGGACGACCATCGTCATGACGTCGCAGTGCCTGCACGGCCGGGTCTGCGACCGGGTCTACAACACCGGAAGGGATCTCCTCTCGGCCGGCGTCATCGAGGGCGAGGATATGCTCCCCGAAGCGGCGCTCGTGAAACTGATGTGGGTGCTCGGCAACGAGCCGGACCCCGAACGGGTGAGGGTGCTGATGCAGACCGACCTTGCGGGCGAGATCCGGCGGAGGTCGGTATAATGAATTATCAAGAACTCGGCCTCAAAGCCGGGATCGAGATCCACCAGCAGCTCGACACCGCCGAGAAACTCTTCTGCCGGTGCCCCACCCTTCTGCGGGATACTGCAGAGCGGACGGGTGAATTTCACCGCTACCTCCGGGCGACGGAGAGCGAACTCGGGGAGATCGACCGGGCGGCACGGGAGGAGATGCGGCTCGTCCGGAAGTTCTGCTACTACACCTACGATACGGTCTGCCTGGTGGAGCACGACGAGGAGCCCCCGACTCCGATGAACCCCGAAGCGCTCGAGGTCTGCCTCACGATAGCAAAGATGCTCGGCATGACCCCCGTCGAGCAGGTTCACACGATGAGGAAACTCGTCATCGACGGCTCGAACACCAGCGGGTTCCAGCGGACGGCGCTCGTCGCCCTCTCCGGCGCCCTCCCCGACGGCTGCCTTATCGAGACGATCTGCCTCGAGGAGGAGGCGGCGCAGCGGGTGGAGGACGAGATCTTCTCCCTCGACCGTCTGGGGATCCCGCTCGTCGAGATCACCACCGCCCCCTGCATGCACACCCCCGAGGCCGTCCAGCAGGTCGCCGGGCACATCGGCATGGTGCTTCGCTCCACCGGCAGGGTGAAGCGGGGTCTCGGGACGATCCGGCAGGACGTCAACGTCTCCATCGCCGGCGGCGCCCGGGTGGAGATCAAGGGCGTCCAGGAACTCGACCTCGTCGCCGAGGTGGTCAGGCGCGAGGTCGAGCGGCAGGTTGCCCTCCTCGCCGTCCGCGACGCCCTCCGGGAGCGCGGCGCCCGGGTGGACCACACCGTCGTCGACGTCACCGCCCTCTTCTCCGGGACGGCGTCCGCCATCTTAAAGAAGGCAAAATCCATCCTGGCCGTCCGGCTTTATGGGTTTGCAGGCCTCGTCGGCCGGGAGATCCAGCCGGGGCGGCGTCTCGGGAGCGAGATGTCGGACTACGCGAAGAAGTGCGGCGTCGGCGGGATCTTCCACACCGACGAGCTCCCCGCCTACGGCGTCACCGCAGATGAGGTGGCCTGCCTGCGAGAGTTCGTCGGCGCCGGAGAGAACGACGCGGTCGTCATCGTGGCGGCAACCCGGCAGCGCGCCGGCTGTGCGGCCGAGCAGGTGATGATCCGCGCGGAGATGGCGCTCTCCGGCGTGCCCGAGGAGACCCGGAAGATGCTCGAGGAAGGGAGCACGGCCTACATGCGCCCGCTCCCGGGAGCTGCCCGGATGTATCCCGAGACCGACGTCTTTGAGGTCGAGATCGGCGCCGCCCGGTGGGAGAGGATCGTGGTGCCCGAACTCCTTACCGACCGGGCGGAGCGGTTCGTCCGGGAGTTCGGCCTTGATGAGGCGCTGGCACGGCAGGTGGCGTTCTCCGAGCGGCTGCCGACGTTCGAGAAGGCCGTCGCCGCCGGCGTCCGCCCCACCACCGCGGCCCGGACGCTCCTTGCCACCTGCCGGGAGCTCGCCCGCGACGGCGTGGCCGTCGGCCGGGTGAGCGAGGACGAGCTCCTCGCCCTCCTCTCCGCGGTAGAGGCCGGCCGGGCTGCAAAGGAGGCGATCCCGGACCTTATCGCCGAACTCGCACGGACGGCCGGCGCGGGTGACGGGGCGCCTCTGGACCGGGTGGATGCGGCCATCGAGAAGATGGCCCCCGCCGTCTCGGAGGCGGATGTGGAGGCGATCGTGCATCGTATCGTGGCCGAGCGGGAGGCGTTCGCCCGGGAGAAGGGCATGGGCGCGCTCGGCCCCCTGATGGGGATCGTCATGCAGGAGATCCGGGGGAGCGTGGACGGCAAGGTCGTCAGCGAGACCCTCCGGCGCGAGCTCAAGCGGCTGCTTGCCTGATATCCGGCACGACCGCCCCCGGCGGCCGTGAATCGTGCCCGAACCGGCCCCGTCGTGGTCTATCCACAACGGGGCTCCGGGTTACTTTTATCTCCGGGTCTGCTCATAAATATAAAGGAGTTCTATCATGGGAAAGACAGGAACAGTTCAGTGGGCCCAGGTTAAGGGCGTCAAGGGGCAGATAAGACTCGTCCCTGCAAGTGAAGCCGAAGTGAAGAAACCCGGCCCGAACCAGCGGTTCAAGCCTGCGGCGGATATCCTCAAGCGGGCGAAGAAAGAAGGGCAGGACCCCCGTCGCGGCGGTCGCGGCGGTCGTGGCGGTCGCGGCGGTCGCGGCGGCAGAGGCGGCGGCACCCCCACCATGGACGTGCGGGTACGCCGGAGCGTGCGGCGCGCCAAGGTGTCGGCTCTCGGAACCAAGCAGAAATCGAGATAAGCCGTCTCCCTCTTCTTCTTCAATACTTTTTATACTAGCGAGTTCCAGTATGTGGTATGGATCTTAAAACCGCCATCAGAACCTATCAGTTTGCCGAACGGGCGAAATCCGAACTGATTGTCGGGTCACAGCTAACGACAGCTCTGATCCAGTTCTCGCTCCAGGAGAAGCCCGGCGGAAAGCGGATGCTTGTGATGGTGCTCGAGTCGATCCGCTCGGAACTCGAGTTTGCCTATGGCGATACGGAACTCATAGAGTTCAAGAAGGCCATCGATCACCTCAACGAGGCGATCAGCCTGACCGAGAGTATGGAACTGGGCGCCGCGTCGGAGCGGATGAGCAGAGCCGTCAGCGCCGTCACGACCGCAGCCCAGGCAGCATGGGATACGCTCAAAGAGCATGAACTCCTCTGAGTTTCTTCGGTTCGTGAAAGCACGGTCGTCGGTCCGGGAATACTCCGGGGAGCCGCTTGATGCGGAGGATGTCGACTACATCCTGACCTGCGCGAGTACTGCGCCGAGCGCCGGCAACCGTGAGGCCTGGGACGTCGTCGTCGTCACCGATGAAGACGTGAAAGTGGAACTTGCGCTCGCGGCCCTCGAGCAGGTGCATATCCGGGAGGCGCCAGCGATCTTTGTGGTCTGTGCGAACTACGTCAGGTCCATGTCGCAGTACAAGGAGCGGGGGATCCTCTATGCGCTGGAGGACGCCACCATCGCCTGCACCTATATGATGCTCGCCGCACATGCCCGGTCCCTCCACTCGTGCTGGACCGGGGCGTTTGACGAAGATGAGGTCCGCGAGGTCCTTGGCCTCCCGCAGCATCTCCGCCCCGTCGCGCTCCTCGCGGTCGGCAGGGGGACGCCGCCGCTCGAACCCATGAAGCGGATGCCGGTGGAAGAGCACGTGCATCGCGAGACCTGGTAAGCTATCAATTCTGGAGAAATTATGCCGGATTATATGGTTACGCTTGAATCGGCGTGGATAATTAAAGACGTCAAGTCTATGGACGACGCGGTGAGCATTGCGATCAGCGAGGCCGGGAAACGGCTCAACCCCTCGGCGAAGTTCGTGGAGATCGAGGCCGGCATGATCGCCTGCCCCTACTGTGAGGGTGAATTGAACACGGCCCTCGTGGTCGCCGGTACCGCTCTCGTCGGGCTCGTGCTCCAGATGAAGGTCTTCCGTGCGGAGTCCGCCGAGCATGCGACCCGGATAGCGAAGTCGGTCGTCGGGAAGGCGTTGCGCGACGTCGCGCTGAAGGTCCAGGACGTGCAGGAGATATGATCGCCGTCGTCGGGCATACCGCCATCGATCACCTCTTCCGGGTTCCGAAGCTCCCCGGGCGGCACAACTCGACGTACATCACCGATCACAAGGTCTACTTCGGTGGCGGGGCGGCGAACATCGCGGCCGGGATTGCGGTGCTCGGGGAGCGGTGCCGGCTGATCTCATCGGTCGGCGGGGATTTCCCGGGCAGCGACTACGACCTCTGGATGCACGATCTCGAGATCGTGCAGGACTTCTCCGTCGTGAAAGATGCCCGCACCGCGACCGCCTACGTCTTTACCGACGAGGCCGGCGACCAGGAGACTTTCTTTGAGTGGGGCGCGTCCGCCGCGTTCTCCCGGGCGGAGGCTCCCGCACTCGACTTCGTCCACATGGCGACGGCCGACCCCGACTTCAACGTCCGGGTGGCCGAGAAGAGCAAATTCGCCTCCTTCGACCCGGGGCAGGACCTCCTCCGCTATACCCCGGAGCAGCTTGAGATCATCCTCGCCAACATCGACATCCTCTTCTCGAACAACCATGAGATGGACCGGATGTGCGAGATGCTCGGGACCGGACGGGAGGCGCTCGTCGCGTCGGTCCCGATGACGGTCACGACCCGGGGAGCCGAAGGGAGCATCCTCTGCATGGACGGCGAGGACCACCATGTCCCGGCCGTCACCGTCGCGGCCGTCGACCCCACCGGCGCCGGCGACGGCTACCGGGCCGGGTTCCTCACCGCGCTCCGGAGAGGCTACGCCCCGGTCGACTGCTGTCGCGCGGGAGCCGTGGTCTCGTCCTTTGTCGTGGAGAGGACGGGCACCCAGACAAACCTTCCTGACTGGGACCGGATGCTCGTGCGGTATCGGAAGGTCTTTGGCGAACCCGGAGAAATAATTGTCTGAATTATGGGGAATACAGCGCTGATCGCCGGCAGGAAGGTGCCGGTTTCTGCCCCCGGCCCGATAACGGCATCCGGGGGCGCCTGATGGAGTCCGGCCCCGACGTCCGTGTCGAGGGGTTGACCCGGTACATCTTCTCCGCACCGTCCTGGCCGCGGTCGCTTGCGATCCTCATCGTGCTCGGGCTCGTCATCGACGCCGCTACATACCGGGCCGGCAACGAACTCTTTCTCGTCGGCACCCTCGGGTTCACGATCCCGGCGCTGGTCGCCTTCCTGCTGACCGTGCCGCTGGTGAGGGTCTCCGGCAAGCAGATCACCCATAACCGGTCGGCTCTTCTTGCCCTGGCCTGCACGGTCATTACGGTGATCCTGAGCCTCTCGCCGGTCCTGGTCTTCGGGCGGGAGCTCTTTCCGACGCTCTATGCGGGCGCTCTCGGCCCGATCTTCGGCCTCCGGCTGCTGGTTCTCGTAGCCGTCGCCGACTACCGGATCTCCCGGATGGTCTTCCCCGCGTTTATCCAGAGCGCGGCCGGGATAGCGGTCGGTGCCTGGTTCTTCACGCCCGGGTTCGCCCCCTACGCCCTCCTCCTGCAGGTGGTCTTTGGGCTGGGTTTCGTCTCTCTGATCTGGCTGATCGAGCGGCCGCTGAAGCGGGCGTTCCAGATCAGCGGGCTCAACTTCCTCAACACCTTCATCGCCCACCTGACCGACGGTTCAAAGAAGATGGAGGACTTCTTCCGCGAGATCGGTGAGGAGGTCTACGTCCCGCAGGTCTCGCTCTTCTTCTCCCGCGACCCGGGGGAGGACGTCCTCTTCACGGTCCCGAACGTCCACCCCGGACCGATGGGCGACGTCGGCGGCGGGAACCTCCCCTGGATCCTCCACGACACGTTCCCCGAGGAGACGCTGGTCGCCCACGGGTGCGCCACCCACGACTTCAACCTGGTCTCGGAGAGCGAGATTACAAAGATCGCCCGCGCCGTTGAGGCGTCCCGGCAGGGGCTCACCTTCTCCGGCACGGCAAGCCGCCCGGTCCGGGTGGCCTCCGGTTCGGTCGCGATCCTCTGCCAGCGGTTCGGGGATGCCCTCCTGATGGTGAGCACCCGGTCCCCGGAACGGACGGAGGACCTCGATTACTCGATCGGTCTGGCGATCATGGCCGAAGGACGGTGCGCCTTCTCGGAAGTCGCCTTCGTGGACGCCCACAACTGCATGACCAGCGTGGGCTCCCCGGTCCTCCCGGCGACGCGGATTGCGACGGAGTATATCGCCGCCGCGAGAGAGGGGGTCCGGGTCGCGCGGGATCTCCCCGTGGAGCCGCTCGCGATCGGGGTCTCGCACGTCCGGGTTCCGTTCACCCGCGAGCAGGGGTTCGGGTCGCTCGGGGTGCAGGTGCTGGCGACGGAGGTCGGCGGGAAGCGGGCGGCCTACGTCCTGATTGACGGGAACAACATGGCCCAGGGTGTCCGGGAGCGTCTGCGCGAGGTGGTGCTCGACTACGTCGACGAGGCCGAGATCATGACCACCGATACGCACACGGTGAACACCATCAGCGGGAAGAACCCGGTCGGCTACGTGGTGCCGGTCGGGGAGATCATCCCGTATGTCGAGCAGGCGGTCCGAGAAGCAGTCGCCGACCTCTCGGGGGCCCGGGTAGGAGCGGCAACGGCCTCGTGCGAGGGGATCGTCGTCTTCGGGTCGCAGCGGGTCTCGCAGCTCGCAAGCACCGTCAACGCGATGCTTGCGTTCATCGCCCCGATCAGTTTCATGATCCTGGTGCTCGCGTTCCTGCTCTCGGTCATGGCCTACATCGTGCTGCAGTAGGACGGGATGGCATTTTTTCTTTTGAGACGTCCAACACTGGTTCATGGAGTACCGGTTCTCTGGTCGGATGGGGCGGGTCCCGGAGTCGTTCCTCAAGGAGCTCTTCCGGGTCTCGGCGGTCCCCGGGGTGATCTCGTTTGCCGGCGGTCTGCCGGGCTCGGCCTACATCGATGTTACGGGGATCCGGGACGCGGCCCGCGAGGTCTTCGCGGAAGGGGGACGCGAAGCGCTGCAGTACACGACGACGGACGGCTACCTGCCGCTCCGGGAGTTCATCGCCGACCGTTACCGGAGACGCCTCGGCCTCCCGGCGACCCCGGAAGAGATCCAGATCGTGAACGGCTCGCAGCAGTGCCTGGACCTCGTCGCGAAGATCTTCCTCGACCCGGGGGACGCCGTCGGGATGGAGCGGCCCGGCTATCTCGGCGCGATCGAGGCCTTCTCCCTCTACGAGCCTGACTTCTTTTCGGTCACGCTCGAGGAGGATGGGCCGGATCTGACCGCGTTTGCGTCGCTCGTCCGGGACCACGCGCCGAAGTTCTTCTACGGCATCCCGAACTCGCAGAATCCTTCGGGAAGGACGTATTCGCAGGAGAAGCGGCGGGGCGTCGCGGAGGTCCTCGAGGGGACGGAGACGGTCTTCTATGAGGACGACGCTTTTGGAGAACTTTTCTTCGACGGGAAGCCGCGGCTGCCGGTGAAGCGGTACCTGCCGGACCAGACGGTCATCTCGGGGTCGTTTTCGAAGATCGTCGCCCCGGGAATGCGGATCGGCTGGATCTACGCGCCCGCCCCGGTCCTCCGGGAGTTCAACGTCGCAAAGCAGGCGGCCGATCTCCACTCGAACTTCCTCTGCCAGGTGATCCTGCACCGCTACCTTGCGACCCATGACCTGGACGCCCACGTTGCCCGGGTCTCTGCGGTCTACGGGAGGCACTGCCGGCAGATCTGCGACCTCCTCGACGACCTGATGCCGCCGGGCACGACCCACACCAACCCTGAGGGCGGGATGTTCCTGACCGCGGCCCTGCCGGAGGGGGTCTCGTCGATGGACGTCTTTTCCGAGGGCGTCCGGGAGGGCGTCGCGGTCCTCCCCGGGGCGCCGTTCTACGTGGGCGGCGGCGGGGAGGATACGATCCGGCTGAATTTCTCGGCGGCGGGCGAGGAGGAGATCGCGGAGGGGATGCACCGGCTGGCCCGGGTGGTGCGGAGGCTGGCGGCCTGAACCGGGGCCATAGCCTATTCCACTTCGGGCAGGCAGGGCCGGCCGGGGGCCGGGACCCGCTCCATCTGGACGAGCATCAGCACCGCGGGCCGGTCGCCCACCGTCCCCGAGCGGTGGCCCCTCTGTCCCCGATCGTCGGGCCGGGTATTCTGGTCGTTGCCGAACGAGAGCTCGCCCGGCCCCATCTCCACACGCGTGCCGTCCATCGTCTCCACGAACCAGCGGCCCGATATGGGTACGATCCATTGCGGCTCAGGGTTCTCGTGCCACTCGCCCACCCAGCCTGCGGGCAGGACCAGGACGACCACGCTGGCAGCCGGATCGGCGAGTCTGTCGATCCACGACGGCGCCGCACCGCTCGATATGCTCGCGAACTCAAAGTTGCTCATCCGGCAGCGGTCCTGGCGGCTCACGCCGTCCTCGTCGGTCCAGACGTGCCAGTAGGGCACTTTTGGCCTGTCCGGGTTACGGTTCGTCTCCATGGCAGTTTCCAGCTTTCCGGGCCGGGCCTCAAATACCTTTGGGCCCGGGGGTTGCGACGGAGAGGGGTTGCCGGATCCGGTTTTCGCCGAAGACCCGGCCGGGCGTCGGACTTAATACCTGCAATGGACAATAGGTATTGGATCTTTTCGAGCGAGGGTAGCCAAGCCCGGCCAAAGGCGGTGGACTTAAGATCCACTCCCGCAGGGGTCCATGGGTTCGAATCCCATCCCTCGCATTCCGTGAATTTAATTTGTAACTGTTCAGTCTATCATCAACTTTTTTCGTTCTAATGATTAATTGTTGCACAATTCAGAAATAGAGCCCCAATAACCGTTATATCTTTATATAATGAGAGATTATTAATTATTTAATCGAAATGACTCTGAAGCGTGAAGAAATTCGGATCCTGAGTCAAACCAATCCTGATGCAATTATCGCGCTCATTGAACAACAAGAGGCAAGAATAGTACATCTTGAAGCCCATATTGCTGAACTGGAAGCACATAAGAATCAGAATAGCCGAAATAGCAGCAGACCCCCGTCGACAGATATCTACGCACGGCCACAAAGTCCGCGAAAGAAAGGAACGCGATCACCTGGGGGTCAGAAAGGGCACAAGGGTAATACCCTCACATCAGTGGAGAATCCTGACGAAGTCGTTGTCCACACCGTCCATACTTGTACGGGGTGCGGAGCATCCTTGGAGTCAGTAACGCCGGAGAATGTCGAATCAAGGCAGGTGGGGGACATCCCAAAACCGGTACTTCTCTTCACTGAGCACCGTGTTGAAAGCAAACGGTGTCCTCATTGTAGTCAACTCAATCGCGCTGAATTTCCTCCTGATGTGAGGTACCCCGTGCAGTATGGACCACATCTGAAAGCACTAATGGTCTATCTCTGCAGTTTTCAGCTTCTCCCCTATGACCGGGTCAGTGAGCTCTTCCAGGATCTATTCGGGCGCTCTGTAAGCAAGGCAACACTGGTTAAAGCAGTATCAGAATGTTCTCAGAACCTGACAGAAGTCGAAGAACGGATACGGGAACTCCTGTCAGGTGCACGAGTACTGCATGTGGATGAAACGGGGATGCGCGTAGTCGGTATCCGACAATGGCTCCATGTCGCAAGTACTGATCTCCTCACACTCTATGCACACCATCGAAAACGAGGGTCCGCGGCGATGGATGCTATGATGATTCTCCCCAGATTCAAGGGTGTCATGGTGCACGATTTCTGGTCACCCTATTTCCGGTATATCGCCCGTCATGCCATCTGCAACGCTCATATAATCCGTGAATTGAAGGGTATATCGGAAAACTATGGTCAAAAATGGAGTGATCGCATGCATGACCTCATCTATG
>DASQ01000066.1:22886-26241 GCA_002503885.1 Methanoculleus marisnigri
TTCTGCAGGGTGAGAGGATATATCTTAACAGTGAAGAAGCATGACATCCCGGTCCTGGCTTCTCTTGTGGGGGCATTCAAGAGGGAACCATTCATCCCATCCGCCGCTCACAGATCACACTGAACAGTTACGAATCTCCGCTCCGAAAAATTGATCAGAAGGCTGTGATTGAATGCCCGAACAGATAACATGCCCTGATGCCATCAGATCGCTTGTCGAACGTTTTGAGTATCACCGCCCCGCATATCTACGGGGACAATACAACGAAACACAACTACGCCGAGAGTTTCTCGACCCGTTCTTCAGGGCGCTCAGTTGGGATGTGGATAACCAAGCAGGACTCTCTGAGGCTTACAAGGAGGTCGCTCATGAAGACCCGATACGGATACGCGGGCAGACAAATTACCTTGACTACTCTTTCCGGATCGGTGGTGTCAGGAAATTCATAGTTGAGGCGAAGAAGCCATCCGTTAAGATCCGAGACGATACAGAGTCAGCTCTCCAACTGCGCAAGTATGCGTGGAATTCCAAGTTGAAGTTGAGCATCCTGACAAACTTCGAGGAGTTCGCCGTCTATGACTGCACGAAACCGCTCCGTAGGGGGGATACTGCAGGGACGGCCCGAGTATGCTACTTCACCTATAGTGAATATCCTGAGAAGTGGAACTGGATCGCAAAAATTTTCTCCCAAAAATGCATACTGAAGGGCGCGTTCGATAAATATGCTGATTCAGAGACCGATAAGAAAGGGACCGTGGGCGTCGACGAGGCGTTTCTCGCTGATATCGAGGTCTGGCGCGAGAATCTCGCCCGGAACATCGCGCTCCGCAATCCCTCAATCACCGTCGATGAACTGAACATGGCCATTCAGCGGACGATCGACCGGATTATTTTCCTCAGAATCAGCGAAGATAGGGGGATCGAGCCATATGGTACTCTGCAACGGTTGCTCGAAGGAGGGCAAACATATTCTCGCCTCTGCGGTCTTTTTCGTCACGCTGACGATAAGTATAATTCAGGCCTGTTCTTTTTCCAAAAAGAGCGAGGACGGAGCGAGGAGGCCGATACCCTAACGCCGACACTCATGATTGATGACGATGTGCTGAAAGCGATCATCCGCCGTCTTTACTTCCCCGAAAGCCCGTATGAGTTTTCCGCCATCCCGGCCGACATCCTCGGCCATGTCTACGAGCAGTTTCTGGGCAAGATAATTCGCCTGACGGAAGGCCACCATGCGAAGGTGGAAGAGAAGCTAGAGATCCGCAAAGCAGGGGGTGTCTATTACACCCCCACCTATATCGTCGATTATATTGTGCGTCAGAGCGTGGGTGAGATCGTCCGCGGGAAGACCCCAAAGGAGGTATCAGACATCACGATCTTAGATCCCGCCTGCGGCTCTGGGTCCTTCCTGCTTGGTGCATATCAGTTCCTGTTGAACTGGCACCGAGATTGGTACATTGAGCACTTGGTCCCAACGATCAAGGAGAAAGGGGCGACCTCATCTGAAGTTCGAGCGTTGCTCCCCCCTGCTCGGGACCTATCGAGCCGGCAGGGACGAGAGAGGCGTCAGGGCGCAACGCAACAACTCCCGATCTATAAGGCTGGAAATGGACCAGAAACACGTACACGAAGCGACTGGAGACTGACCACGGCCGAACGAAAACGCATCCTCCTTAACAATGTCTATGGTGTGGATATCGACCCACAGGCCGTCGAGGTGACGAAACTCTCCCTCCTCCTCAAAGTCCTCGAAGACGAGAGTCAAGAGGGTGTATCGAAACAGATGACCCTATTTGCTGAACGTGCGCTTCCAAGTCTTCACGAAAATATCAAGTGTGGGAACTCGCTCGTCGCCTCCGACATCTACGACGATTTCTCCATCCCGCCTAGCATCGAGGGACGCAAGAAGCTCAATGCGTTTGACTGGGCGCGAGAATTCGCTGGGATCCTGCAGCGTGGCGGGTTCGATGTGGTGATTGGAAACCCTCCTTGGGGTTCATCGTTTAGCTTGTCCGAACAAGAATATCTGAAAAAGAACTATTCTGCGGCCAGTGGTAGAAACATTGATTCTTACGCAGTATTTATTGAATTTGGGCTCAGGATGCTAACTAAAAAAGGTCAACTTAGTTATATCACTCCAGATACCCTTTTGCGAAAGGACGATCATCAGTCCCTTCGTAATCTTATCCTTGACCATTATTCGATAGTTGAAATGATCGAAACTGGACCGGTATTTCCTAACGTAAGAGATACTTGGGCTCTCGTGTTCAGATTGATGAATGAGAAACCAACAGATAGTAATGTTATCACTCATAGAAATATTAGCAGGTTTGTAGTATCTGCGGAAGAAAGACTGAACAAATTTGGCAGAGAGGAGTGGGATCATACATCACAGGTACCTCAGTACCTATGGAAAAACCGACCTAACCAAATCATTGGATATTTATCATCTATAGAAGATCAGCAAATCATCAGTAAGATTGAGAATTGTGATGTACGAGATGCGTTATCCGAGTTATTCAGTGTCTCGCGAGGGGAAGAAGGGAGTAAATTTTCTTTACAAGAGTGTGAAGGCTCAGATTTTTGGATGGTTATCCCCAACGACATCGAGAGGTATAATGTCAGGGAGGGCATTCAAATATCGAAAAATACCCTCATTCCAACAAAGGTTGAAAAATATTATACCCATCCAAAAATTTGGATTACCCGAATTCAAAAAATGAGATGGAAACAGCGATTGGTTTGCGCCTTTGACGAGAGACAGAATTCAGCGGGTATGAAAACCCTTCAAACAATCGTATCCAATAAAGACAGAAAATCTGATTTGATCTTCTTATTAGGCATATTGAATTCGAAACTGATGAATTACTATTGTACAAACTTCCTAGCTGATGATATGAATAAATCATATCTATTGAAACTCCCAATCTGCCCCATCGACCATGCCGACGTCGCCCACTATGCACGTATGAACGCTCTTATCGAGGAGACGTTCGATCTGAACCAGCATCTCAGCAGCGCGAAGACGGAGCACGATAAAACTTTTATCAGGCGCGAGATCGAGGCGACTGATAAAAGGATTGACGCGCTGGTGTATGAGTTATACGGACTCTCTGAAGAAGAGATCAAGATGATCGAGTTGGCAATACAATAGTAATGCCGATATGACCCAAGAATGAGATTTGACTATAGAAAGGAGGATATCCCCACTTTCCACTTTTCACTAGTGCTCTTTGTCTCCTAATTCTCTAAGATCATCGGGTAGAGTCGCTTGAGTTTCCTCCTCGCATCGCTTGTGGTAAACTGCCAATCCACGCCTTTCTGGGCCTGATTCCGTTTTCGGTTCCAGGTTGCT
>DASQ01000117.1 GCA_002503885.1 Methanoculleus marisnigri
AGTGCTGGTTGTACTGCTGATGATGGGTGAGAAGTGAGTGAGAGGACCGGTTTGATGATTTTGAGGAAGAAATTTCAATCTATCAAAGCTGAGGCTTCGCAAAGTGAGATAAATCTCTTTTTTTCGGAAATATCTCTGTAATCCTATTAGAATCGAAAGGCCAAGCGGATCGCAGTGCCTAAATTTTATAGGCACATTACGCCTCAGTAAGCCGGACATAAAAGGGAGAAAGGAAGCGAATAATGGTGAAAGGAGCCACTATCGTGAGAATAGATGGTCCCGTGCGCCTAATCGCTACGGGAGGTTAGGCTATAATACCTGATATATTTTCAAAAAGTCCCGTGCTGCAAAACTGTCCTGGGCTGACTTCAAAGTCCCGGCAACGCAACAGAACCTAAAGAACTTGTTACTACCCCTTTCGTATGAAAATGGGCCACCTACATATTTTCATCCGGTATGCCTGTGGCCCCACGGGCATCATGTGGTTTTTCTCTTCTCTTCTCCCTGACTTCCCGCCCCGTTAAGCACATACTCCTAGAGCATCCAGGTTTGTGCGTTGTTTTTCAAGTTCTCCGTCGTGATAACCCCACATTCGTCAGCCGAGATAGGCCTATCAATTAAGCACATGATGGGATGTAGATCTCGTGGTTACAGGCGATTCAGGAGCTAAGAGGAATATATGGTAAATTCTATGCGCTTAATGCAATGGGAAGTCAGGCTTCTCCTTTTCTCCTGCATGGGGAATACCGAGGGAATCGCGGTCTGCCTCGCCTGTGGAAATGAATGGACGGTGCGTGATCCGGGCGTAAAAAAGAAACGGAAGTGCCCAGTCTGCGGCAAATACAGGATACATTTTAAATCGGGGTTACCAGAAATTACGGCAGATAACGGCGTCAATCCAGAAATAAAAAAAGAATCGGAAATATGTAGTATTTTCAGCCGTGCTATACCATACCAGAATTTTTCCCCACACATCAAATAGCGGCTCATTCCTGCTTACGGCTAAAAATTCAAGGAATAACCAGGCGATATTGCCGTGGGTGTCGGTTTTCTGTCGTAAATTCCATTCCATCTAGGCTTTCTCTATGCCTTCTTTTGACAGAACAACCCCGGTAAACCTTGTGGCAGTGGTGACCGATGCAGGCATGGTCGGTTGCGGCGCGTTTGACGTCGACGCGCTTGAAAAGTTCGGATACCCCGCAGCGCGTGTGAAACCTGCAGGAAGCGCATCCTCGATCGAGACCGTCGAGGATCTCCTCCGCGGCGAGATCAAGGGGGCGAACAGGTCTGCATGCGAGCGCGGCGTTGCCGTCGGCATGACAGGGAGAGAAGCACTCGACCGTCTCTAGAACGTTCTGCCCGATTCCCTTTTTTCGGCTTTGTTGAACACCCCCATGTTGTTCCCGATGGCCGCACTCCGGGGCACGGCTTTCCCCGGGGTATCGCCATGACTGCCCCCGCCCCTGGGGCGGGGGAGGAGCGCGAAGCGCGGGCGGGGTGGGGTCTGAGTTATGCGGATCTTCGCGCGAAACAGGGGAGGGGGAGACCCCTCCCAGTCAGCCCCACCCCCATGGCGATAGCCACCACGGTCCACAGCATGAGGAGATGCCCGAGAAAAAAAGGTCGTCCCGGGGACAGGCCGGATCCGGCACCAGCCTCATCAGGATAGGGAGGAAGACCAGAATAGGGGTTCAACAGAGCCCTTTTTTTCACAACATGCCTCTGCTTTCTGCTCATCCCCTCCTCGCGCCGCTCCACCCATAGTTTCAAATACAGGCTGATGCCCAAAGGCTGCTCGTGAGACGGGGGCCTATCTCCACCGGGACGGCGACGGTCTGTGCCATCATCATAGCCACGGTGCTGATGACTGTCGTAGCCGCAGGTCTCCTGATACCGGGAGAGGAGACCGGAGTCGCAGGCCGGACCCTGACCCTCCCGGTGGAGGCCGTCACCGGGTATGCCGATGCCCCGGCAATACGCATATCCGGCACAGAGAGTGCGATCAACCTCACCAGGTGCCGGATCTACCTCATCGACCCCGAAGGGACCCTCCGGGGCGTGGAGACCGCGATCCTGGAGAACACGACGCTCGGTGCCGGGCAGGTAGTGTACATCTTCAATTTTCCCAGAGACGACCGGCCGGCCGCGTCCGGCTACTGGATCACCGACGAGCCGGATATGATCTTTACAGCCGCCTACCACCCCGGCATCCGTCCGTTCTCGCCCGGCGGGCAGTGGCGCATCGTCGTCTACGATACGAACTCGATGAAAAACAGGATCGATCAGGTTGTCCTGATCAACGGACCGGCGTCCCCGGGCTGACCGGGCGGAGGGGGACGAGGAGGGAGGCCTCCTCACCGGCGGCGAGGATCATGCCCCTGCTCTCGACACCGAAGATCTTTGCCGGGGCGAGGTTTGCTATCATCGCCACGTCTTTGCCCACCAGTTCGTCTGGGGTGTAGAACTGCGCGATGCCGCTCACCACCTGGCGTTTCTCGTCTCCTAAGTCGACGATGAGTTTGTAGAGTTTCTTCGAGCCCTTGATCGGCTCGGCCGAGACGACCTTTGCGATCCGGATCTCGAGGCTGCCGAACTCCTCGATGGAGACGGTGCGCTTCTTCGGCCTGGCGGCCGCATCCGCCTCATCGACCCGCATATTGAGGACCTTCTCGAGGTCTTTGACCTGGGCCTCCTCGATCTTCACAAAGAGGGGAGAGGGCTTTGCAAGCATGCGTGCTCCTATCGGCACCGTGGCCTCGGCTATGGGATGGTCCGCGATATCGTCGTCGCAGCCGAGCATCGTCCAGGCCCGCTGCATCGCGTCAGGCATCAGCGGTTCGAAGACGAGGGCGAGCGCTTTCACGATCTGGAGGCAGTCGGCGATCACCTGCTCTGCCGCTGTCCGGTCCTCCTTGATCAGTTTCCAGGGGGCGTTGTTCTGGATGTAGGTGTTTCCAAACGACGCCAAAGCCATCATCGAGTCGACGGCGTTCTTGAAGTCGTAGTCCCGCATCAGGGCATCGACCACGGATAACGACCGCTCGATCTCCTCGACGATCTCCGGCCGGGGAGGGAGGTTGGGCACGCCCAAGAACTCCTTCTCGGCGAAGTACATCGTCCGGTAGATGAAGTTCCCGAGCGTCCCGACGATCTCGTTGTTCACCCGCTCGGCGTAGACCTTCCAGGAGAAGTCGAGTTCCTTGGTGTGGTTCGTGTAGGAGAGGAGGTAGTAGCGGAGGTAGTCCGCCGGAAGCCCCTGGTCCAGGTAGTCGTCGTTTGTCCAGACGACGTAGCCCCGGGACTTCGAGAACTTCTTGCCCTCGATCGTGACCATACCGCTCGCGACCACGGCATTCGGGAGGCCGTAGCCCGCCGCCTTGAGGAGGGCAGGCCAGAAGATGCAGTGGTGGTAGATGATGTCCCCGCCGATGAAGTGCGTGACCCCGGTCTCGTCGCCGCACCAGTAGTCCTTCCAGTCGGCCCCTGCACTCTGTGCCCACTCCTTCGTGAACGATATGTAGCCGATCGGCGCGTCGACCCAGACGTAGACGACGAGGTCGTCGCTCCCCGGAAATTTGACGCCCCAGTCCAGCGTCCGGGTGATGCACCAGTCGTGCAGGAGCTCCTTCACCCACCCGAGAGCGTAGTTCCGGGCGGTGGACGTGCCCCGGAGGTTGGGGAGGTAGTCGAGGAGGAACTCGCGGAATGCCGAGAGCCTGAAGAAGTAGTGCTCCTGCTCCCGGTACTCCGCCTTCCCGCCGCAGACCTTGCAGACCGCATCCTTGATCTCGCCGGGCTCGAGGTGCTGCCCGCAGCCCTGGTCGCACTCGTCGCCCCGGGCGACGGCCCCACAGTGGGGGCAGATCCCCTCTACGTAGCGGTCCGGGAGGAACCGTTCGCAGTGGGGGCAGTAACTCTGGCTGATGGTCTTGGCGTAGACATAGCCGTTCTCGATCAGCCGCTGCACCATCGATTGGGTGGTCTCGTGGTTCATGGCATCGTCGGTCATGCCGAACCGGTCGAAGACGACCTCCATCCGCCGGAACGTCTCGAAGAAGTGCTGATGATAGCGCTCCGAGAGAATGCGGGGGGTCGAGCCCTCCTGCTCGGCGCTGATCACGATCGGTGTTCCGTGGTTGTCGGAGCCACATACAAAGACGACTTCCTCCCCGGACCGGCGCATATACCGCACGTAAAAATCCGCCGGCACATAGGTCCGCAGGTGCCCGATATGGCAGGGACCGTTCGTGTACGGGAGCCCACACGTTACCAGCAACGGCTTACCACTCATCCTTATCTACTCTGGTTGCGATGCTAATAAAGACACCAGCGCATGGCACGACGTATTACAATACCGGTCAGGTCCTTCGGCTCCGAGGTAGGGATGCCCACGGTCGCTGAGCTCGCGGAGTGGCTGAAGGAGAAGAGGGGGAAGGAGGTGGACCTCACCACCTATCGGCTCGATCGCTCGCTCGACGCCCAGAAGGGTGTGGGGCTGCCCGCCGCCGGCGGCGTCTTCTACGGCGAGCGCTGGCGGGAAGCGTTCTCCGGCATGACCGACGGGGTGCTCGTCGACGAGCCGGGTATCGAGCCGGCCGCTCTGGCCGCAGATGTGCAGTTCGTCCGGGCGAGGCGGAAGGATGCCTGGTTCTCTCTTCCGGCACCCCATATGCTCGGGTTCCGCGACGCCTACATCGGCGATGAAGAAGAGTTCTCCGAGACCATCGCAAACGGGTATGCCCGGCTTGCGCGGGAGATGCGCGATATCGGGGTGCCGGGGCACATCCTGGTTGCGGACAGGGCGGACGCGATCGAGCTCGAGGTGCTCGCCGGCAAAAAGATCCTCTTCTTCCCGGCAAACCCGGGGACCTTCGACCTGGAACTGCTGCTCGAGTACCAGGGCGACCTTGTCCTCCCGGCAAAAGACCTCGGCCGGGCAGCGGACCTGATGGAGCGGTTCCGTGTCCGGAAGTTGATCCTGCTCGATGCGGAGGTGAAAGACCTCGCGGCCGCCGCCGCATTCACCGACCCGGATATGCTTGTGGCCGGGGGCTACTGCGAGGACGGCTGCCCGGACTACTGGAAGCACCTCGTAGACCAGGCGTTCATTCCTCGATAGATTCCGCCACCCGGGCAAGGCGATGGTAGTAGCGGTTCCGTTTTATGGCCCAGAAGAGAAGGCGGTCGAGGAGGCTGAACATGAACGTTCCCCCTGCTGCGTGAGGGTGGCCGCCGCCGGAGAACTCCCGGGCGATGAGGTGGCTGATCGGGGGGACGGAGCGGATGGAGATGCGGCCGTTAGAGGAGACGACCACCTCGATATCGGTGCCGAGTTCGTCGCGGATGGTATGGGCGGTCTCGCTCGGGTAGCCGTAGAGGGGAGCAAACGCGATCCGGTAGCGACCGTCCACGATGACGGTGGTGTGCCGGAGGCTCTTTTTGATATCCCGCTCCATCTCCCGGACAATGCCCGCGTACTCGCTCTCCACCCTCGCATCGATGATGGTGCCGCGGACAAGGTTGTCGCGGACGTACTCCCGGCAGCCCTTCCGCATCACCACCTGGCCGAGCATCTTCGACCGGGGGTCCTGGTGCTTCCAGAGGTCGTAGTCGCAGACGACCCGCGCAATCTCCTCCGCCACGGCGTCGCCGGGGGCAAGGTCGCGTGCGACGATCCCGGTGGCGCAGACGGCGACGTCGATGTGGAGGAGGCTCGTCTTCTTCTCGACGGCCCGGATCTCCTCGTCCTTCCAGCGGTGGTGGTCGCGCCACTCGATCCGCCACCCGTTCGACCGGGCCTTGGCGAGCCTCTGCTCGACGCCCTGCTGGTAGCCGATATCCGATATGCTGAGGAGGTCGCCCCGTCCCGGAGAGCCGGCCACGGCATCGAAGAGGGAGAGAAACTTGCCGACCGAAGACCAGATGGTGAAGACCTCCCCGTACTTCCTGCGGTGTATGGCATCGCCGCCGACGGCGTCGAGGTCGTTATGCGTGAGGTGCACGACGGTCTCCGTCCTTCCGGAGAGCGCCTGCATCAGGTTCGTGCCCCGGGAATCCGGCTTGTGATCTCTCCGGCCCATTGGTTATACATCGGTGTGCGATGTGATAAACAGGCGGTCTTAAGCCCGATGTCTCCTGCCATCCGGCCCGGGAGACTGCCGTCCGCGAAGCACAGTATTTATTAGGAACGACCGACAACATTGTAAGGCAGAAGCCCCTGTAGCTCAGACTGGGAGAGCGCCAGACTGAAGATCTGGTTGTCCCCGGTTCAAATCCGGGCGGGGGCACTCCAAGCAACTTTCCTGATGGCTTCGTTTACATAACTACAATCGCAGCACCGGCGCATAGCGCTGATCGCCGCCATGGATCTGTCGTCGCGGCCTTCGCTATCTGCAAATACCCTATCTGCCATAACGACAGAGAGTTTCCGATGCGTGTCAAATTCTGCGGAACAGCCAGTCTTGCGGATATGCAGTGTGCAATCGATGCAGGCTGCGATGCTATGGGTTTCATTATGGGCGTGACCCACCAGAGCAGTGATTTCGTAACTCCGGCAGAATCTGCGAAACTGATCAGGCAACTCCCGCCGTTCATCGAACCGGTCGCAGTCACCCATCTGCAGGAGACGGAAGACCTGATCGAGCTGGTGAGAGACTCGCGCTGCACGGCGTTACAGGTCCAGAACACCGTCGAACCGTCCGAACTGGATGCCATCCGCGATTCTCTCCCGTACCTCAAGATCGTGAAAGCCGTTCACGTGACGGACGAATCGGCCATCAAAACGGGAAAACTCTACGAACCCTATGCCGATGCGCTCATCCTCGACACCAGGACCAGAGAGAAAATCGGGGGAACGGGAATCCCCCACGACTGGACTATCAGCGCGACAATCGTCGCAAACTCGACAATTCCCGTCATACTTGCAGGAGGACTCACGCCGGAGAACGTGAGCGAGGCGATACGAAAGGTCCGCCCGTACGGGGTCGACGTGCATACCGGCGTCAAGAAAAACGGTGTCCGCAACCCGGAAAGGACGCTTGCTTTTGCCCGCGAAGCAAGAAACGCTTTGCCGAACTCCGGGAGCGAAGGATAGATCCTCTCTCAACAGCCAGCATCGAGGGCAGGAAGTGCCTGAACCGGTGGGACGGCTTCGATCCTCTCGTGCGAGAGACAACCCGTATCCGGAACGAACCAGCCTATTTTTGTTGCCATTCAGGCAAGTGGGGGCACTCCGCCTTTTGCAGGCCCCGTTCCGGGGAGGTCCATCAGTTTCGCCTGCTATGTAAATTTGGCAAATATTTATATACTTTAGAACATATGAGTAATAATAGCGGGCGGGAGTGTGCCCGCAAAGGAGATGAATTATGCCAGGATTTGATGGTACAGGACCAGGAGGGCTGGGCCCGATGACCGGCGGCGGGTTCGGCTATTGCAACCCCGCCGCACGGAGGCAGTGGCCGCCCGTGTGGGGGCCCATTGGGGGTTATCGCGTTCCGTACTCACCCTATCCGGGACCGGTCTACGGTCTCGGCCGCGGGGGGCTGCCACGGGGTGGCGGCCGTGGCCGCGGCTTCGGTGGGGGACGGGGCCGCGGATGGCGGTGCTGGTAGCCACAGGCTGACAGGGTTCTCCTTGTCTGCACGCATCACCGTGTTCCTCCCTGTGGAACCGGCACCAAACCCCTTCTTCCCCTACTCTTCCACTCACGCTCTAAATTCAGGTATGGACGATCCGTATCCGGATATGACGGCAACGGATCCTGCAGGCGTAGAAATTTGCGTTAAATCACATAAAAAGAGTTTTTTCACCGGCTGGATCCTGCCCGGCCGGCATTACTCAAGACGTATAGCTCCTGACGGGCACTCATCGACGCAGGTTCCGCAGTCGATGCAGAGCCCGGCGTCGACCTTTGCTTTCCCGTCTTCCATTCGGATTGCTGCAGCCGGGCAGGCATCCACACAGGTTTCGCACCCGGTGCAGAGTTCCGGATCAACCACTGCCGTCATGCTCACTACACCCCGGCTGGCTCCGCGAGGGGCGGCCGGATAGCAGACCGGCCCGCACCAACTCGCGTCAAGCGTTCACCACCGGCGCCCGCGTCCGCCACCGAAGCCGCGGCCACGGCCACACCCGTAAGGGATCCCGCCCCGGCCAAGGCCGTAAACCAGCGGCTGCTGAGCCGGTACCCCCTGGGTGGTCTCGTTCGTCTCTCCAGCAGGGCTGCCCCCCACCGGCGGCTGCGGCGGCAGGACGCACCTGCCCATGCGCCGACCGGTCATCGGCCCCATACCCTGGGGCCCCGTACCATCAAATCCTGGCATTTTTGTTCACCTCTGTTGTGATATATTACTCATATGCGCGAAATATCATAAAGGTATCGATCGCACCTGGCCTGATGTCGGGATAGAACTCACCATCGAGGATGCAGGGGAGGCGATCTTTTCCCGGTTCGAGCAGGGAAAGGCCCGGGGGAGCGGCCAGGGCCTCGGGCTCTCGATCTGCCGGATGCTCGTGGCCCGCTACGGCGGCCGGATCCGGGTCGAAGACCGGGTATCGGGCCATCACGGAGAAGGGGCAGCGTTTTTGTTCACGCTCAGGGAGGCCAGGGGAGGCGAATCCAGCAGATCGGCAGAGCAGAGCCCATAATCGCGAGGTCGCGAGACGGGCAGGTAAAAAAAGAGTATTTACCGGGCAGGCACAGCTGCCATACCCATCTCGACCCGGCGGGCCATCTCCTGCTTGACCCTCCGGATATTCTCCGCCTGGTCGCGTTCCGCGAGCTCCCGGCCCGCTTTGCCGACAATCTCCTCGCTCGGAACGCCCTTTGCGTTCATGACGCGCTGGTAGCCGAAACTCGCCCAGTCGTCCGGGAGGTCGCGCATCCGCACGAACTCCATGTTGTTCGGCGCAAGGTCGAGTTGAGCATCGATGACGCTGTTGACGTAATCCTTGTTCTGCTCGAAGACGACCAGGGGCTCGATGACATCGGCCTTCACGAGGTCCTGGATATCCCGACCCTCGATCTTCTTGATGAGCCTCGCACACTCGGAAAAGTGCGTGACCTCCATCTTCGTGAAGTTCTCCCAGATCCCCTTGATCCTCGGGTCGCTCTCGGTCTGTGCGCAGGAGTGGTAGAGGTAGGCCTCGTTGAGTTCCATCATCGCCATCTTCTCAAGCATCGTCTCGTTCGGATCCCCGAGCAGCCCGTACTGGGTCACGTGCTGCTCCTCGATCTCCGCGATCTCTGCGTAGAGCTGCCGCGCGATCTCGTCGGGATACATGAACCCGTGTGACCGGTAGTAGAGCATCGTCTGCTGCTCCCCCGAGACAATCGTGATGTAGTTCATCTTTGTCTTGATGTCGGTCGTATCCTTGTCGTAGTGCTTACGCATCGAGTCGTCGGGGTGGCGGTGCTCGATGCTCGTCGGCCGGCCGGGTTTGACCTCGGTCTTGCCCTGGACGATCGCCTCGGGGTCGCCGCCCTCGATGTAGTCGTAGAGGCAGCTGTAGCGGTAGAGGTGGTCGAAATCCTCAAGCAGCGCAAAGTCCAGCGTCTGCTTCACGTAGGGGTCCGGCTCGTTCTTCGCCAGGTTCGCGGTGAGGTCGACCGCCACCTGCTCGTAGCCGAGGGTGGTCTCGATGATCGACTGGTCCGCCGGGTTGAGCCAGTTGACCGTCTCCTGCTGCTGGGAGTCGATCCGCCGCATCAGGGCCATCGCCTTCTTCACCTCGGGGTCCGGGTGCATCCGCTCGATCGCGTGCGACATCAGGACGGCGTTGTTCTCGATACCGTTCATGAGGATGATCCGCGTCCGGGTGTAGGCGTCGACCGCTTTCTTGTCGTACGGGGCCGGGACCATATCCTTCCAGTTCATGGGCTGCTCTTCGATCGGCATGCCCTCCATGTCAAAGGGTCTGAATTGAGCCATCTCATCTTCCTCCATAACCCCGCCGAACTCGTCGGTACGGGCGTTTTCGGCAATACGACGGCACAGGCGGCGACCGGAACGGCTCGCCCCCGCACCCCGGAAACCCCCGGGGGTCTCCACCATACCGGTCACGCCACAAAAACCTAACGGCCGACAGGATGACCCACCCGGAACGCCGTTCCCGGATACCCCGCCAATAGTGCCGACGAACGCCCGGCTGATTATCCGGCACGGCATCGTTCCGGTATCGCCGGGAGACCGCAAGATATACATCACAGATAATGTGGTTGCGGGAGATGAGCGGCCCCGGACGCACCTGCCCCCTGGTACGAAGGGTTAAGTATGCCGGCTCAAGAGAGGTCCCCGGATGGTGACCGGCCATCCGATAGCTACCACCAGACTGCAGGAGGCAAGGATCATGACAGGAAGAGAGGACGATCCCGCCGAACCCGGACGGCGAACGATCGATGAGACAGCAGACAACCGGGAGTCCCGGGGCGGAGAGAGCGGCGGGCTGCCGGCGGTCTCCCGTGGGGGGAGCCGCGACTTCCCCGGCCTCTCCGCGGACTTCCGGGTCGATATCCTCGACCACGGCGATGAGGTGATCGTTGTTGCGGAGCTGCCCGGCGCCGAGGGGGACGCAATCAATATCACCCTGCTCAACCCGCAGACCATGCGGATAACGGCAAGGCGTGCCGGACCGATCGAGGAGGGGCCGGGAGCCTACTACATCCACGAACGCGGAGACGGCACCCTGAGCCGGCTGATACGTCTGCCCGCGAGCGTAACGGGAGAGGGGGCTAAAACCCGGTTTAAGAACGGCGTCCTCGAAGTGCGCCTAAAGAAGATGAGGACCAGGTCCGGACCCGGGGGCAAAGAGATCCCCATCGGGTGACGGGGGGGCTGACGCGGCCCTCCCACCGGCAACACTCGCGCCCGTGTGTATCCCTCATCCATCAGGGCAACGGGACGGACAGAGGGGGAGCGATCAATCAGTACCGGGCCGCGCACCCGGCCATCCGGGTCGTCACCACCTGCGGGTGGTAGCAGATGACGCTGTCCCGGGCAGTGATCCTGCCGTTCTTCACCTGGTCGATGACCGTGAGGTGGTCCTGTACGCCCCGGGGAAGGAGGTAGTACTCCCGCACGAACTCCCTCCCTCGCGCTCCCATCTCCGCGGCCTTCTCAGGGTGCCGGAGGAGGTGGAGAACCCGGTCGGCGGTCTCCTGGACCGTCGAGACCAGGTAGCCGTTCCAGCCGTCGCGGATCTGGAGCGGTATGCCGCCGACGTTCCCGGCGACCACGGGTTTTCCCTTCCAGAGCCCTTCGGTCACCGTCAGGCCAAACCCCTCTTTTATGGACTTCTGCACGATCACGTCCGACGCCCGCTGGAGCGCGTTGATCTCCCGGTGGCTGTCCGGCGGGAGGTCGAGGATATGGATGTCGGGATCGTCCTCGGCGGTCTCGCGGACCTCGCGCAGGACGAGGTAGCACTCCGGGTCGTCGCACGCCCGCCCGCCGACGAGGACGAGCTGGCAGGGGGTCTTCTGGCGGACCTTCTTGAACGCTTCAATGACGCCGACCGGGTCCTTGAAGACGTCGTAGCGGGAGACCTGGGTGACGATCGGCTTTTCCGGGTCGATACCGTACTTCGTGAGGGTGGCGTCGATCTCTGCCCGGGGGAGGTCGCGGTTCTTCTCGGATAAAGGGTCGATGAACGGCGGGATGATGAAACTCGGCACGTTCCAGAGGGGGAGGTATTGAAAACTGGAGAATATGCTTGCGTGATACTTCTCGACCAGCCTTCGTAAGATGTTGCCGATGCTGCCTGCCGTCGCGGTGGGGACCGTCTCCAGCTGGACGTGACACCGCCAGAGCAGCCTCTTCTGCTTGCGTTCCCGGGCCGTCAGGAACTCGACGAGACCGAGCGGCTGGGGATCGTGGATCGTCACAACGTCCGAATTGTCCTCGATAAGTCCTTCATTCTGCCTCTGTGCCTCCCAGTAGGTCTCGATCATCGGTGGAGAGAACCCGTCCCGGCCCTGGAGGAAGTTGTGGAGCGACTTCGTGACCTCGAAGAACGCCGGTCCGGCCTCCATGACACTCCACTCCACTTCGAGGCCGAGCGCCTTGAGGAACGGGACATACGAGATCAGAATCTCCGCGACGCCGCCCCCGTAGCGGGTCGAGTTGATCTCCTGCATCCTGACACCCGCGAGGCGACCGGCAAGCTCCTCGAGCGCCGAGAGCTGCTCTCTACCCACGATCTGCTGGTATTCCTTGAGGGAAGGGCATCCGGGGAGATCCGTGACGATCATGAGAAGAACACTACCCTGTATACACATCCGGTCGATAAAATGCCTTTCGGTAAGGGCCGGGGGGACCCGGAAGGATGCCGCGGGGTGCGTCCTGGAAGAGATTACTCGCTTCGGATCTTTTGGATACGGCGAGTATCGTCGTCCGTGCGAGAAGAGGCACCCCGGGGGAGGGCTCTCTCCAGCGCAGTCTTCAACTCGGCAAGCGAGATGGGCTTTTCCAGGACACCGACGATATCATCCGCATACCGTGAATACTCCTCGGGCCAGACATGCTTTGCAGTAAAGAGCAGGACAGGAATCTCCTTGAACTCCTCGTTCCGCTTCAGTTCCTCCAGGAACTGCCACCCGTCTATGGGGGACATCATCACGTCGAGGATGATGAGTGCAGGCTTCTCTTTCTTGATCGCCCGGAGGGCATCCCACCCGTTGTGAACCAGAAGCGGTTCACGGTTGATCTTTTTGAGCAGCAGCTCCATTACTTCCAGCGTCGGCAGGTCGTCATCAACGACCATAATTTTGTTTCCCAAAATTCATACCTCCCTTGGTATTCTGATGGTGAAGGTGCTCCCCTCTCCCACCGTACTTGTCACCGATATTTCTCCCCCATGCAGATGGACATACTTGTTTGCAACCGAGAGCCCCGGAGCGGTTCTGACACCTTTCGGGTTCTGTCTCCCGGCGCCCCCGATGTAGAACGGCTCAAAGATCGACTCGATGATATCCTCTGGGAGACCGATGCCATTATCGCACACCATAATATAATGGTTTTCATTTGATCCCGCATACCGGATCCATATTTTCTCTGGCGGTTCATTATACTTAACCGCATTTGATACCAGACCGTCCACCACCATGGAAAGCCGCTCGGGATCCCCCAGAATATGGACGCTTTTTGGAATTTCGTTGCAAATTTGAGCCACCTGATCGTATTCGCCACCGGAGATGACGGAACCGACAAGGTCGCAGAGTGCTATGTCCTGAACGGTCAGATCGACGTAGTCCATCGTGAGCAGACTCAACTCGACCGCCCTCTCGACCACCGCCTGCTCCTGATCGGCGCACTCAAGGCAGGTCTTGAGGAGTGTCTCCGTCTCCTTCGTGAGACCGTAATACCCGGGATCCTCGATGATCATCCTGAGATAGCCGACGAGCGGCTGCAGTGGGGTGCGCAGTTCGTGGGATATGGTGGTGACGACCCCCTTCCACTGGTCAACCTCCCAGGACATCTGCCTGCAGGCAAGTTTCTGCCGCCGCATCTCGGTGGTGTCCCGCGCCGACCCTACGACCCCGGTGAGAGCACCTTCCGCCCCGGAATACGGAGCGATGGTGACGGAGAAGGTGCGCCGGGTGCCTGCTATCACCAGGTCGAGATCGTAGCAGGCATGCTTCTGCTCCGCAATCACCTTACGAACCTGCTCCATGTGCTGCGCGGCAAGGTCGGGGGGCAGGAGGGCATCCACACCCTGCCCGATGAGATCATCGGGAGAGAGACCGTGCTCGGAGGCACGCAGCCAGGAGAAGTGCAGGATGCAGCCCGAGCCATCCTGCATGAAGAAGATATCGTTTGACTGCTGGATGAGTTCCATCAGGCGTCCGTTCGACTGCAGGAGCTCGGCATTCTCACCCAGGAGCCTGCCGGTATCCACGACCGTGCACTCGAAGAGGTTCTCGGGAACCAGCGCCCGGCAGGAGAGGAGGACCATATGGGCATCGCCGTTGTGCGCCCATAGCGTCACCTCCATATTGCCGATGTAGCCTTCCCGCCTCATCTCCTCGATGAACCTGGCCCTGTCGGCCTCATCCGCCCAGAACGTCTCGGCCGGGATGCCGACGAGTTCCTGGGGCGTGTAACCGAGTATATCGGCACACCGTCTGCTGACGCAGAGCAGCTGGAGGGTCTTTGGGTCGCAGAGGAACTTTGCGTCGCGGGTATCTTCCACGATCTGCCTGCACCGGGAGAGGGTCAGGTGGGAGCTCTGTGAGAAGAGCATCGTGGCCCCGAAGACCCAGAGGAAGAGCATCGTGTGCAACCCCGTCATCACCAGGTCTATGGCAAAGCCGAGGACCGACAGATATACCCGGATAAGTACAAACCCGGCAACCAGGAGCGTGGTCACCAGGAGCCCCCGCCGGGGGAACCAGAGAGCGGCAAGGAGAATGGGAATGCAGTATATCAGGGGGGAGACAGGGTAAGCGTTGTAATCCGGTGCAACGGCCGTCAGCATGAGTGATATCGCCGAAAACGACATAACCACAATCATTTTGACGATATCCGTCCCGGTGAAGAGGTCTTGTCGGAAACGGCTCATGAGGCACCGGTCTAGGGACATAGCGGATACAGAGAGTATCCCGAGAGGCATATATAAGCCATTCGAAACACTACGGGGCAGAATAAATAATTTTTCCAAAAAAGAAGTATAATTCTTTGAGTCCGGGGGTTAGCGGTAGAACATTTCCCCGGCCCCTGAAGGGAGAGTCCGGGGACCAGGTCGGGGCCCGCACCGCCCGGGAGGAGAGCATATATGGAAGATCGTCATATAACCCTAGAATATGCGCCCGTTTGTCTTCGTCAACATCGCCATGAGCGCTGACGGGAAGATCTCAACACGAGAGCGGCGGCAGATGAGAATCTCGGGTAACGAAGATTACTCACGGGTCGACCGGATCAAGGCGGAGAGCGATGCCATCATGGTCGGCATCGGCACCGTGCTCGCCGACAACCCCTCGCTCACCGTCAAGTCTCCAAAACTCCGGGCCGGGCGGAGAGCGGCCGGAGAGGATGAGAATCCCATCCGCGTTGTGGTGGACAGCAGGGGGAGGATCCCCCTGGATGCGGATATCCTCCAGAAGGGAAGCGGGAAGCGTGTCGTCGCCGTCTCACGCGAGGCGCTCCCCGGAACGGTGGAAACCCTCCGGCAGCACGCCACCGTCGTCCTCGCCGGCGACGAGACCGTCGATCTCGGGATCCTGCTCGAGGAGTTGTACCGGCAGGGTGTCCGGCGCCTGATGGTCGAGGGGGGCGGGACCCTGATCTGGGCCCTTTTTGCCCAGGGGCTTGTCGACGAACTCCAGACGTTCGTCGGCAACATCGTCATCGGCGGGAAGGATGCCCCCACGCCTGCCGACGGCACCGGTTTCCTCCGGGAAGCGGATTTTGCACGGTTACGCATCATCGAGGCCGTCAGGCTCGATGAAGGTCTGCTCATACGGTGGAGCGTGGAGAGCGCGTGAGGGGGGAGCACCCCGCCCGGCCACCCCGTTGATCGACGGGGAGCAGGTATCAAATTTCAACCGTTTCCCGGATGACCGGGCTTCGAATCAGTCATCAAAAAAGAGAGATCGTGCAGGTTACGGGACTTTTACGATCTCGTCTTTGACCTTATAGGAGCCTCCGGTAACGAGAGCGACGGTTATCTCAACCCGGTTCTCCCCTTTTGCATTATGAATGATAAGTTCGCCCGCGTCTCCAACGACCGGCCGCAGGGTATCGGTGATAACCTCCCCGGTCGACTTGGTCACGCGCACGTCGATGCTCGTTACGAAGTCCTGGCCCTTACCCCCGCGGAACCCGATATACAGGTCGTTCGTAACCCGTGAGGGGTATCCGCCCGTAAGCTGGAACTCAACCTCCTTTCCCGGCGGCACTGTCTGCGTCGGGCCGGGCGTAAGCGAGACGGAGGTCGTGGGCGCAGGCGTTGCCGTGACCGCCGGGGTCTGGGTCTGGGACGGTCCGGTGGGCTCGCCGGAGCCGGTGCAGGCGGCGCAGAGCGAAAATGCGACCAGAAGCACAATCAGAGCTGATAGCAACCTGAAGTTCATAAAGCATTCATGCACATCAAGATATTTCACCCTTTCGTCGCGCTCCAGCTATACCGGGGGATACGACTATATAAATAACCGGTGTTGCTGCAAAGCCGCCTATCCGGCAGCGTGGCCCGGCGGATCTCCCCCGATTGCGGGAAGAACCCGGATGCGGCGGCCCTCAGGCCCAGAAAGGTATTATATGCATAGGAAGGAACCTTCTATCCACACACAGGTGTAACAATGAATCTACGAAGACCTAACGCTAACGAAGCAACGGGAACGACCAACCGTTCCCGGGACGTCGTGCCCATGTCCGGCATCTGCAGCCGGTGCGTCGATGGGTGCAAGGGATCCTGCGAAATCTGGCTCTCCTCCTTCCGGGGCAGGGAAGTTCTCTATCCCGGCCCGTTCGGCGAGATCACGGCCGGCGCTGACAAAAACTACCCGATCGACTACTCGCACCTGAACATCCAGGGCTACGCGCAGGGTGCGAAGGGACTCCCCGAAGGCGTCGAGGCTAACCCCGACACCGCGGTATTCTCGGAAGTAGACACCAGGACCGAGTATGGATGGGACATCAAGGTCCCGATGCGGGTTCCCATCTTCACCGGAGCGCTCGGGTCGACCGAGATCGCCCGGGCGAACTGGGAGCACTTCGCCATCGGAGCCGCCATATCGGGTATCACGCTCGTCTGTGGAGAGAACGTCTGCGGGGTCGACCCGAAACTGGAACTCGACCACAACGGCAAGGTCAGCAAGTCGCCCGAGATGGACCGCCGTATCGGGATCTACCGGCAGTTCCATGATAAGTACGGCGAACTCCTGGTGCAGTTGAATGTGGAGGACACGCGGCTTGGAACCGCGGAGTATGTCTCCTCGAAGCACAACCTGGAGACCATCGAACTGAAGTGGGGTCAGGGTGCAAAGTGCATCGGCGGCGAGATCAAGGTCGGCAGCCTCGACCGGGCAAACCAGCTAAAAGATCGCGGCTACATCGTCCTCCCGGACCCGGGATCCTCCGAAGTGCAGGCAGCCTTTAAGGACGGCGCCATAAAGGAGTTCGAGCGGCACTCACGCCTCGGCTTCGTCAGCCGGGAAGGGTTCCTTGAGGAAGTCGACCGGCTCCGCGACGTCGGGTTCAAGCGGGTCACCCTCAAGACCGGCGCCTACTCGGCCGTCGAACTCGCAATGGCAATGCGCTACAGCGCCGAAGCCAAGATCGACCTCCTCACCATCGACGGCGCCCCCGGCGGCACGGGGATGAGCCCCTGGCCGATGATGAACGAGTGGGGTATCCCGACGTTCTACATCGAGTCTCTCGCCTACCAGTTCGCCGAGCGGCTGAAGGCACGGGGCATCCGCGTCCCGGACCTCGCCATCGCCGGCGGGTTCGCAGACGAGGCCAACGTCTTCAAGGCGCTTGCCATGGGCAGCCCCTACGTCAAGGCGGTCTGCATGGGCCGCGGTCTGATGATCCCCGGCATGGTCGGCAAGAACATCGAGAAGTGGCTCGCAAACGGCGAACTCCCCAAGACCGTCTCGAAGTACGGCAGCAGCGTCGAGGAGATCTTCGTCTGCTACGAGGAGCTCAAGGAGAAATTCCCCGGCCGGATCGGCGAGATCCCGCTCGGAGCACTCGGGATCTACACCTACGCGCAGAAGTTCAGGACCGGGCTCCAGCAGGTCATGGCCGGGTCGCGGAACTTCAGCCTCAAGACGGTCGCCCGGAACGACCTGATGGCGCTGACCGAGGAGGCGGAAGCGGTCTCCGGCATCCCGTACGTGATGCGGGCCTACCGCGACGCTGCCGAAGCGGTCCTCGATTCGTGAACACAGAGGGGTACGGGCAGGTGAATGTCCTCCCTCGGTGGCCGCACACCGCGTCCAGAGCGTTGGGCCGGGAGGTAAAGCAACCGGGGGAGATACAGATACCCCAAATAACTATTTTTTAACAATATTTCGTATCCGCGATAATATTTAATGCAAAGAGTGCCATCAGGTCTGCCTGATACATCATGCACACGGATAGTCCGACCATTCTCATCACCGGGGAGCGGGATTCATCGGGTCGCACCTCGCAACGGAGTTGCTGCAGCATGGCTACGGGGTCCGTATCCTCGATAACCTGACGCCACGCGTGCATGGGCCGGAGAGGCAGCGGCCCGACCATCTCGACCGGCGGGCGGAGGTCTTCGTCGGGGATATACGGGACCCACATCGGCTACGGGAGGCCCTGGAAGGAGTCGACGCCGTCATTCACCTGGCAGCGGTCGTCGGGGAGCGGTCGAGCATGTACCGGATCGAGAAGTACATGAGCGTCAACACCACGGGGACCGCCGTCCTCCTCGAGGCCCTGCTCGACCGTCCGGTCGAGCGGCTCATCGTTGCCTCGAGCAGCGCCGTCTACGGGGAAGGCTTATACTGCTCGTACAACGGCACCATTTACCCGAAGATCCAGCGCTCGCCCGACCAGGTGGCACGGGGGGACTGGGAGCCCCGGAGCCCGGACGGGGAGGTGATCTATCCCCTCCCGACCCCGGAGACAAAGGAGGCGTCGCCGCTCTCGGTCTACGCCCTCTCCAAGTACGACCAGGAGGAGATGTGCAGGCTGATCGGGGGGACATACGGCATCCCGACGACCATTCTCCGGCTTTTTTCCGTCTACGGTCCGCACCAGGCATACGCCAGCCCCTACTCCGGCATGCTGACCGAGTATGCATCCCGCCTGCTCCAGGATCTCCCGGTGCATCTCTTTGAGGACGGCTACCAGCAGCGTGACTTCGTGAGTGTCTACGACGCGGTGCGCGCCTTCCGCCTGGCTCTTGAGTCGCCCTCCGCGGCCGGCGGAACGTTCAACATAGGGAGCGGCCGCCCCTATACGTTCCGGACCGTCGCCACTCTTCTTGCGACGATAACCCGGCGCCAGCACCTCTCCCCGGGGGTCACGGGGACCGGCCGTATCGGCGATATCCGCCACTGTATCGCGGATATCAGCCGTGCACGGGAAGTCCTCGGCTACGCCCCGGAGGTCACCCTCGACGCGGGCCTGCTCGACCTGGCCGCCTGGGTCGAGGCGGAGATCGCAGAGCGGCGGAAGGTTCCCGCACCCCTTGAGGTGCCAACGCCGTCGCGCCTCCCGGTCTGAAGGGCTTCCGGGGCCCAACCTTTATTTTTCCCACCTGACGTATCTTATCTGTATCATGCGCCTCAGCCTCCGGACCTGGGAAGTACGGCTCGGGATCGTCCTGATCGCCTTCGCAGCCGCCGTCTACACCGCGAAGTACCTCCTGCTCGGCGATCCGGTGAATACCTACCAGTACATCTTCAACGCTCTCGGGTTTCTGCCGATAAACGTCCTCCTGGTCACGCTGATCTTAAACCAGCTCCTGAGTATCCGGGCAAAGCGCGAGAGGCTGGAGAAGCTGAACATGGTCATCGGGACCTTCTTCTCGGAGGTCGGCACCGGGCTCCTCACCTTCCTCTCGGACCACGACCCGCGCCTCCCGGAGGTCCAACAGGACCTCGTCGTGACGGACGCCTGGACACCGGAGATCTTCTCCGCGGTGCGTGATCGCCTCCGGCATCACCCCTGCAGTGTCGCCGTCGATGCCGCGGACCTGCAGGAACTCTGCCGGTACCTCAAAGAGCGGCGGGGCTTCCACCTCCGCCTGCTCGAGAACCCCGTCCTCCTGGAGCACGAATCGTTCACCGACCTCCTTCGGGCGGTATTCCACCTCACCGAGGAACTCGAACGGCGGGAGGACTTCTCCGGGCTCCCGGAGAGCGACATCGCCCACCTCAGCGGAGACATCGCAAGGGTGTACAGCCTGCTCGTCGGGCAGTGGCTCGGCTACATGGAGTATCTCCAGAAGAACTACCCCTACCTCTTCTCGCTTGCGATGCGGAGCAACCCCTTCGACGAGACGGCGTCGCCGGTTGTCGGGTGAAGAGGCCGGACACAACCTATATACCGCCAGCCAATCTACGCCATGCCCGATCACCATGGCCGAATACTCCGTACTGATCGGCGGGAAGGCCGGGGAGGGCATCAACACGGCAGGCCTCTCCATCGCCGGCCTCTTCTCCCGCCTCGGCTACCGCACCTACATGTACTTCGATTATCCCTCGCTCATCCGGGGCGGGCACAACTTCGCCATCATCCGGGCTTCGGAGAGGACCATCGGGGCGCACCGCACTCCGGTCGACGTCCTCCTCGCCTTCGACCAGAACAGCATCGATAACCACCGCCAGAGGGTCCACGACGGCACGACCGTCATCTACGACGCCTCGCAGGTGGTGCGGGCCGAAGGCTACGGCCTCCCGCTCGACCGGATCGTCGAAGAAGAGAAGGCGCCCCCGATCACGGGAAACTCCGCGATGCTCGGGGCGCTCGCCCGGGTGGCGGGCATCGGCCGGGAGGTCCTCGATGACGTCATTCGCGGAAGCGTCCCCGCAAAGCACCTGGAGGCAAACCTCCGGGTCGCCGGACGGGGTTACGACGCCGCAGGAGACGTCTTCACCGTCGAGCCGCTCAGCGCCCCGGCGCTCCCGGTCCTGACGGGGAACGAGGTCACGGGGCTCGGGCTCGTCCACGGCGGGCTTGAGTCCTACGTAGCCTACCCGATGACCCCGTCGTCGAGCCTTCTTCACTTCCTTGCCGGGCACGCAGAAGACCTCGCCATCAAGGTCATTCACCCGGAAAACGAGATCGGCGTCATCCTGATGGCGCTCGGGCTCGCCTATGCCGGCGAGAAGACGGCGGTCGGCACCTCGGGCGGCGGGTTCTGCCTGATGACCGAAGGGCTCTCCCTTGCGGGGATGTCCGAGATTCCCGTGACGATCGTGATGGGGCAGCGGCCCGGGCCGAGCACCGGCATGCCGACCTACACCGCCCAGGGGGACCTCCACTTCGTCCTGAACGCAGGTCAGGGGGAGTTCCCCCGGCTCGTCGTCGCCCCGGGCGACCTCGCGGAGGCCTACGCCTGGTCGGCAACCGCCCTGATGCTCTCCTGGAGGTACCAGGTCCCCGCGATCATCCTCACCGACAAGACGCTCGCGGAAGGAGCCTACTCCTTCGATGTCGGGGCCGTCATAGAGCCCCCTGACCGGGAGCCGGTACTCTGGGACGGTGCAGGGGAGTACCGGCGGTATGCCCGGACGGAGGACGGGGTATCGCCGCTCGCCTTCCCGGGAAGGGAAGGCGCCGTCGTCAAGGCAACCAGTTACGCCCACGACGAGATAGGGTTCACGACGGAGACGGTAGAGGACGTCACGGCGCTGCAGGAGAAGATGTTCCGGAAAGGCGAGAGCCTGAAGGCAGAACTCAGCACTTACCCGGCGGTGAGGGTCTACGGCCCCCGGGACGCCGGGAAGACGATCGTCTGCTGGGGGTCGGAGAAGTCGGCGTGCATCGAGGCCGCCGAGAAGTTCGGGGCGCGGGTCGTCCAGCCGCTCGTTCTTGCGCCGTTCCCCGTCCGACAATGGAAGGAGGCGATGATCGGGGCGGGGAAGGTCGCCTGCGTCGAGAACAACGCCACCGGGCAGCTCGCCCGCCTCCTCCGGCAGCAGGGCTTCGACCCCGGCCGGCCGGTGCTGAAGCACGACGGGCGGCCGTTTGCGGTCGACGAACTGGAGGCGAGGCTTCTGGAGGTCTTCGCATGAGCCCACAGCAGCCTGCCGGGCAACCGGCCGGGGGGCTCATCAGCCCGGCGCAGAACACCTGGTGCCCCGGGTGCGGCAACTTCTCGATAGAGCACATGATGAAGTCGGCCATCGCCGAACTCTCGGAGGAGGAGGGGATACCGCTCGAGAACTTCGTCCTCCTCGGCGGCATCGGGTGCCACGGGAAGCTGGTCGACTGCTTAAACGTCAACAGTTTCTACGGCATCCACGGGCGGTCGGTCCCGGCGGCCACCGGGATACGCCTTGCAAATCCGGATCTGAAGGTGATCTGCCACGTCGGGGACGGAGACATCTTCGCCGAGGGGCTCGACCACCTCATCTTCGCGGCCAAACGGAACAGCGATATCACCGTGATCGTCCACGACAACCGGGTCTACGGGCTGACGACGGGGCAGTACACCCCGACGTCGCCCTTCGGTTTCAAGGGCCGCTCCACCCCCGGCGGGATAACGGAGCACCCTTTAAACCCGCTCGAAGTCATGCTCGCCGCCGGGGCCACCCACATCGCCCGGGGCTACACGAAGAAGATCCGGCACGTAAAAGACCTCTTCAAGGAGGCGATCATGCACCGCGGGTTCTCGTTCGTCGACGTCCTCCAGATCTGCGCGACCTACTTCAACCTGACCGACTACTACAACGCTCACGCCTACGAGATGCAGGAGGGCGAGGTCGATACCGGCCGATTCGAGAGCGCTCTTGGAAAGATCCGGGAGTGGGACTACGACCGGGATGCGCCGATCCCGCTCGGGACGTTCTACTCGATCGAAAAACCGGTCTACGAGGAGAAGTTCCAGGCGCTCACGGCCGGGAAGCCCGACCGGAGAGTGCTCGCCCGGAAGGTGCTCGAGGAGCGGCGGTGAGCCCCGGCCGAGACCTTCATAACCCACCCGCACCACAGGGGCCGGGATGCCCGGCCGGATTCCTGCAGGCGTTCAACCCCAGCGGGCTCCGATCGGCGCCGCCCAAAACCCGGCAGGAGATGAAACGGCTGGAAGGAAAGAACGTCCTCGTCACCGGCGGCTCAACCGGCATCGGTCGGGCGACGGCGATCAGGTTCGCAGGCGATGGGGCAAACGTCGCCATCAACTATCACACGAGCGAGAGGGAAGCGGAGATAACCCTTGAGGAGACCCGGAAGACCTGCAGCCTCATCCGTGAGAAGGGCTGCGGGGGGACGTCGCCCGGGAAGAGGACGTCAAACGCATATTCCGGGAGGTCCTCAAGGCGTGGGGGCGGCTCGATATCCTGGTCAACAACGCAGGCATCCAGACCGAGAGCCCGACCCACGAGATGACTGCGGACGCTTACGACCGGGTCCTGGCGGTGAACCTCCGGGGCGCGTTCCTCTGTGCCCGGGAAGCGGTGGGGCACTTCCTCGACCGCGGGGGCGGCGGGGTCATCCTCAACAACACCTCCGTCCACGAAACCGTCCCGAAACCGCAGTATGCTCCCTACGCCGCGAGCAAGGCGGGACTCGGGGCCCTCGGGAGGACGCTCGCGCTGGAGTATGCCGGAGAAGGCATCCGGGTCAACACGGTCGCCCCCGGCGCGATTAGAACCCCGCTAAACCGGGAGTGGGCGGACGACCCCGAGAAGAAGGCGCTTGTCGAGGGGCACATCCCTATGGGCCGCGCCGGAGAGCCCGAGGAGATTGCCGCGGTCTTCGCCTTCCTCGCGTCCGACGAAGCCGCTTACATCACCGGGCAGACGCTCTACGTGGACGGCGGGCTGACCCTCTGTGCCGACTTCAGGACGCCGTGGTCGTCGGGGAGTTGAGGGAGCCAGGGCAGCTCCCCGGGGGAGTTACCACAGAGAGTCTACCCCAAAATTGCCTGAACCGCTCCGGGGTCCCCGCCGGAAGACCCCGGAGGGTCGCGGGATTTATTCAAACAGATTAATATAATTCTATTTTTATACAATAAGACCCGAAAACGGCGTCCGCCGCAGGATCCGACGCGGGAGTTCCGGCAGGGATCCCCCTGCCGCCGGGCGGCCCTTCGAGGTGAACGGTTCCGTGAGCGTCAGAAGAGGGTACACCGGTGGAGCATGGTCTTTGATACAAAAGAGAGCCTGACGGACGAAGAGGTCGGCCACGGGTTAAAACTCGTCATCAGGGACGGCCTTACCACCCAGGCGATGGTGACGCTGACCGGCGGCATCTTCCTCGTAGCCTTCGCCCTGCAGCTCGGGGCATCGAATACCGTCATCGGCCTGCTCGCCGCCATCCCCCCGCTTGCAGAGCTCCTGCAGATACCCGCCATCTACATCGTCGACCGGGTGCGCAATAGGAGGCTGGTGGTCGTCGCGGCATCACTCGCCGCCCGCCTCTGCTGGATGCCCATCATCGCGATACCGTTCTTCCTCTCACCGGAGCAGGGGATATTCGTGCTCATCGCATCGATCGCCTTCTACGCGTCGTTCTCGGCGGTCTCCCACTGCGGCTGGAACTCCTGGATGCGGGACCTGATACCGCAGGACAGGCTCGGGAGTTTCTTCTCCCACCGGCTGACCCTCTCCACGGTAATTGCGCTCGTCATCAGCCTCGTCGCCGGTTTCTTCATCGACTCATGGGAGGCCGTCTTCCCGGACCTTGCAGCCTACGGCTACTCCATCCTCTTCCTCCTCGGGCTCATCGCCGGCCTCATCGGGATTACGTTCCTCGCCCGCACGCCCGAGCCCCGGATAGCCGTCGACGACGGGGAGGACGGTCTGTTCGTCGCCATCAGAAAACCGTTCCAGGACCTCAACTTCAAAAACCTCATCATCTTCCTCGGGTCGTGGAACTTTGCCGTCAACCTTGCCTCGCCGTTCTTCACGGTCTACATGCTGCAGAGGATCGGCCTCGAGGTCTCACTCGTCATCGCTCTCAGCATTCTCAGCCAGATCATGAACATCATCTTCTACCGGTCATGGGGTCGGGTCTCCGACCGGTACTCCAACAAGTCGGTCCTTGCCGTGAGCGGCCCGCTTTTCATGCTCGCGATCTTCGCGTGGATGTTCGTCACGCTCCCCGACGTCTACGTCCTGACCTACCCCCTGCTCATACTCATCCACATCCTGATGGGGATCTCGCTTGCAGGTGTCTCGCTTGCTTCGGGAAACATCAGCCTGAAGATGGCCCCGCAGGGCCAGGCAACCGGTTACCTTGCAGCGAGCACCTTCGCCAACTCGGTCGCCGCCGGCGTCGCCCCGATCCTCGGCGGGCTCTTCGTGGACTTCTTTGCCGAGCGAGAACTGATCTGGACCCTGATCTGGAAAGACCCGGTGCAGGAACTCGTCTTCGTCACTCTCGACGTCCAGCAGTGGGAGTTCTTCTTCCTCTTCGCCTTCATCATCGGGCTCTACTCCCTCCACCGCCTCTCCGTGGTGCAGGAGGAGGGGGAGGCGAAGGAGCAGGAGGTCGTCGACGAACTCATCGCGGGGGTCCGGCGGGATATGCGGAACTTCTCCCCGGCAGGGGGCCTCCGGGACTTCGTGAAGTTCCCCTTCTCGTCCGTCAGGATCCGCCGGGAGAAGAAGAAGCGGTAGGGCGGGGGCGCTCCGATACTTTCGTCAACTACCCCCGGTTAAAACCGGGGGTAGTTGACTCCTTATCAGGCCGGCCCTCCCAATAGAGATCGTTAGCGATGGAGCCCACGGACGACGCCGACCAGGCGAGCGGAAGATCACCCGGATTCCCGAAGAACAGAATCGAAGCGCTCACCGACGGCATTTTCGCCATTGCCATGACCCTCCTGGTCCTCAGCCTCGACGTCCCGGCGGGCGTCAACAACCCCTCCGCCGCCGCCGTCATGGCGATGCTTACCAATCTCGGTCCCGCCCTCTACCACTACTTCCTCGCCTTCTTCATCCTCGCTTCCTTCTGGATAGCGCATCATGTGCAGATGCACCGCCTCCGGCATATCGATAGCCGGTTCCTCTGGATCAATATCGTTGCGCTCCTGTTCGTCACGCTGGTGCCGTTCTCCACCTCCCTCGTCGGCGACTACCCGGACGAGACCTTCGCAGCAGTCGCCTTCGAAGCAAACCTCCTGATCCTCGGCCTGCTCTTTGCCGCTCAGTGGCGGTACGCCACGCAGAATGGCAGGCTCGTCCATCCCGGCACCGACATGCAGCGCGGGAACCTGCGGGTGATGGTGGTCCCGGCCGTCTCCGTCGTCGCGATCCTGCTCGCCCTCGCCGGAATGACCTGGAGCACCGCGGCCTACGCGCTCATTCCTCTCGTGATGCACTTTCTGCCCCGGGGCCGGTGACGTCCGGCACGATGGACGGCTGCTGCTGGCTGATGCAGTGGATCGCGCCGAGACCCGCGACCATCGCCGTGCAGTCGATGCCGACGACCTTCCGGCCGGGGAAGACCTGCCGGATCCGTGCCAGGGCGACCTCGTCGTTGGGGTGCCCGAAGACCGGCACCAGCACGACTGAATTCCCGATGTAGAAGTTCGCGTAGCTTGCCGGCAGCCTTTCCGCGCCGCCGACCCTCCCCGGCATAGGGAGTGGAACGACCGTTAAGGGGTTGCCGTCCTGGTCGGTCGATGCTCGAAGAATCTCATAGTTCTCCTGCAGGAGAGCGTAGTTCTCGTCGTCCTCGTTCTCCTCGAGGGCACACAGAACCGTCGTCGGGTTCACGAACCGGGCGATATCGTCGATATGACCGTCGGTGTCATCGCCGGCGATGCCCCGCTTTAACCAGATGACGTGACCTGCGCCGAGATAGGCCTCCAGGTACGCCTCGATCTCCTCCCGGGAGAGGCGCGGGTTCCGGTTAGGGTTTAAGAGGCACGCCTCCGTCGTGATCACCGTGCCGCACCCATTCACCTCGATCGAACCGCCCTCGAGGACGATCCCGGGCGTGAAGACGGGGAGACCCATCTCGCGGTTCATGAAGAGCGGGACCCGGGTATCCTCCATGAGCGCCGGGTACTTCTCTCCCCAGGCATTGAAGATCCAGTTCACCATCGCGAGGCTCCCGGCCTTTCTGTTGACCACGAACGTCGGCCCGTAGTCCCGGAACCAGACGTCGGCATAATCGACGACATGGAACCTGATGCCCCCCGTATCGACGCCCTCCTCCTCGAGCATCGCCTTCACCCGGATCTGCATCTTCTCGTCGGTGACGAGCAGGCTGACGGTCTCGGACCCGCGGAGCGCCGCAATCATCTCGACGTAGGCTGCCTCAACCGTTGCAAGGTCGGGGAATGTCTCCCGGTCATGGGGCCAGGAGAGCCAGACGGCATCGTGCGGCTCCCACTCCGCCGGCATGCGGTAGCCGGATCCCGCAGGGGTTCTGCCCGGCGGGAGTCTCCGGGTGAGCGCCCCGTAGGTCTCCGGCCTACGGTTCCGGAAGAAGCCCCAGCCCTCCCGGACGGCCTCGTTTTCTGCGAAGTCGACCTCCACGACGAGGACCTCTTCGTTGGTCTCGCTCGCCCGGGCAAGGACGTTCCCGAAGGCGTCGGCGACGAACGAGCTCCCGAAGAACCGGATACTCCCCTCGTCGCCCACCCGGTTGACGGCGGCGACATGGACGCTGTTTGCTATCGCGTGGCCCCGCTGCACCGTCTCCCACGCCTCACGCCAGTCGCCTTCAGGAGGCTCCTCCCCGGCGATTCTGCCGATGGCGGTTGGGTAGAAGATGATCTCCGCGCCCATGAGCGCAACCGCCCTCGCGGCCTCCGGGAACCACTGGTCGTAACAGATGAGCACGGCAATCCGGCCATACCGGGTATCGTAGACCCGGTAGCGGTTCCCGGGCGAAAAGTAGGTCTTCTCGTAGAAGAGCGGGTCATAGGGAACATGCACCTTCCGGTAGGCGGGGAGCAGCCGTCCGTCGGCGTCGATCACCACCGCCGCGTTGTAGTGCTCGCCGGACGCGGTCCGCTCGTAGAGCGGCACGACGATCACCACGCCGTGCTCCCGGGCAAGTGCCGAGAACGCTTCGGTCGAAGCTCCCGGGATCGTCTCGGCGTACGCGGAGGCGTCCGTATCCTCGTACTGCGGGAAGTAGGGGACCCGAAAGAGTTCCTGCAGGCAGATAATCCGGGCGCCCTTCGCGATCGCCTGTTCTGCCATAGCGAGGGTGCGGGCCAGGTTGCGGTCGGGGTCGTCGCCCACCGCCGTCTGGATGAGGCCGATCATTTGCGTGCTCATCTTCATCATCTCTCCGTATCGGTAGGGCACTCAGGCGCCATATAACAACCGCCGACCATAGCGTTATCCGGCATCGCGTCGGATCTATGCGGAAGCAATGGAGTTCGCGACAACCCTCCTCATCGCCGTCGGGCTTGCGATGGATGCGTTCGCCGTCTCGATCAGCGGAGGCGCCACGATACGGGGGGGGCGGGCCAGGTATGCCCTCATCGTCGGAGCACTCTTCGGCGGGTTCCAGGCAGGGATGCCGGTGCTCGGGTGGCTCGGCGGGGTGACTCTCGCCTCGTTCGTCGGGGCTTACGGCCCCTGGATCGCGTTCCTGCTGCTTGCCCTGATCGGCGGGAAGATGATCGTCGAGGCGGTGCGCCAGGACGACGAGAGCGTGCAGTTTGCCACCGGGAGCATGGCCACACTGCTTCTGCTCGCCGTTGCGACAAGCATCGACGCGCTCGCCGTCGGCGTCACGTTCGCCGTGCTGGATACGCCGATCTTCTGGCCCGCAGTCACGATCGGCGTTGTGACCTTTGCCCTCTCCGCCGCCGGCGTGCTGATAGGGAGTTCGCTTGACCGGGTATTCGGGCAGAAGGTCGAGATCCTCGGCGGCGTGATCCTGATCGGCATCGGGCTCCGAATCCTGCTCGAACATCTCTTCTTCTGATACTTCAGGCAGTCTGGTCCAGGATCCGCCGCATATCGAGGACGAGATCTTTACTCTCGGAGTCGAGCGCGACGAGCCTGAGGTCCTGGGCCGACTTGACGCCGATACCGAGTTCCGCCGCCCGGACGATCGGGTCCATTCCAAAGATCCTGCCCCGCATCACCTCCGGCGTCGAGCCGTAGTGCCGGAGCAGCGCAATCCCGGCAGCATCGAGGGCGACCCGATCGGTGCTCGCGAGGATGACGTTTGGAGCGATGCGGTTGCCTTGCTCGGGACCCCCGGTCGAGAACCCTTCCGTCGCATCCAGGATAGCGATATCGCAGGGGAAGAACCGGTTGATCTCGGCGATCATCCTCCTCTGGTGCGGCGACGAATGCAGCTCCGCCATGTAGTTGTAGCCGTCCGCAGGATCCCTCTTCGCCACGACACCGACCGGGTTCTTCAGGGAGAGGGAGACGTGCCCCCCGAACCGGTGGGTCTTTAAGCAGCAGGTCTGGACCACCGCATCGGCCGCCCGGAAGATCCGGGCAATCAGGAAACCCCGTTGCCAGTGGAGGCCGTCTGAGGGGATCGCCTCCCACCCCTCCGGGGGGAGGGCGTCGAGTGCCACCACCTCCGCCCCGCCCGGGCCGCGACGTCGGCGGCGCCGCGGTTCTTCAGCACCGTGCGGGTCTCCCCCATCCCGCTCCGCTCCCCGAGCCGGACCGTCCGGGCGCCGGCATTCCGGACCTGCCCGAGGACCGCCTCCAGCATCCCGGGATGGGTCGTCGCTGTTGAAGTTTGCCTTGACCGCGACCGTCTTATCGTCGAAGGAGGGGAGGCCGACCTCGTGCCAGAGCGCTTCAACGGCGTGGTTGCGGTCCGATGCATCGATGATGTAGACTTCAGATGCCGCCGGGGATGCCATGCGCGCAGAGTGCCCCGGCAAAATATAAAAGTTCTATGCCGCCGGCCCGGTTCAGGAGAAAACGGCTGAATTGGGGGTGCGAACGTAGTGAGCTTGAGCACCGTTAGGTGCGAGGTGCGACGGGCCGGAGCTTGAGAAGACCTCCGGTCTTCCGGCGACGCCACCCGCCGTCCCGGATCCCCGGATCTCGAACACCCCCCACGGAGTGGATCCGGGCGCCGCATTCGACACGTATAAGAGCATCACGAACGCAATACGTAGTAAAACCTCAGATATCGTAGCGACCGCGCATTCCGCGTGGAATGCTTTCAGAAGGCACGCGGCCCCGCCCCGTGTCCCTGGAAGAGTAAAAGATATGAGGCCAGTACAATCATGACTTCCAGAATGCATACCCCCCACACCACCTGTCCCAGCTGCCACGAAGAGGTCTTCCTGGACGAACTCGTGGGCGGGCGCTGTCCCCTCTGCGGGTACTCCCTCGACGAGGACGACGGAGCGTGCAGCGAGTACGAGGAGACCCTCGAGCGCTCCGACCTCGGGTGGATGATCTTCCAATTCTATGTCTTTAAACTGTTCTGCAACGAAGGAGCAAACCCGTTCCAGGTCATGCAGATCCTCTCCCGGTATGAGGAGCTCACCCAGTGCAATCCCGCTGACGCGGAGATGATGCAGTTTTCTCTGGAAGTTCCGATGAGCCGCTGGGAGCGACTGCTCCCGAAGAGATGCTCAAAGTGCGGTAGAATATTCCTCTCAGGAGGAAAAGCGGTGATCTCGGGAGACCTTTCGTCCCCCGAACACCAGAAAACGTATACCTGCCCGTCCTGCTGATCAGTAGGTCCGGGCAACCAGGGCGGACGTCCCGTTTTCGCCGCAGGCGATGCATGGGCCGTCCGAGACGGTGATCAGGTCCGACCGGATGTCGGACCCGAGGATGCTTGCATCCACTGCCGCCTCAATCTTTTCTGCGCACTCCTGCGACCCGCACCAGTGCACGACTGCAACGCCGGTCTTCACCGCTGCGGCAGCCTCTTCCAGGGTCCCGGTCACGGTGATCCGGCTGGCGACGGCCTCCACTGCCGCCTTCGAAAGTTCCACCCCGAACTCTGCAAGGACGGAGCAGACCCCTTCAACGACGCCCCGCCTATCAAGCGTGGTCTTCCTGCCGTTCCGCGTAACGGCGACGACCGTGTTTGCGTCGATATCACGCGGCCCGATCTCGATCCGCAACGGGACGCCGCGCATCTCCCAGTGGTAGTACTTCGCGCCCGGGCGCATATCGCGGTCGTCCAGTTTCACGACAAACCCGGCTTTCCGGAGGTCCACCTCAAGCGCCGAGGCCGCAGAGAGCACCTCGTCGCGCCGTTTCCCGACGATGATCGGCACGATGACGACCTCTATCGGAGCAACTTCCGGCGGGAGCACGAGCCCTTTATCGTCGCCGTGGACGCTTATTGTGGCCGCGATCGACCGCTCCGAGATGCCGTAGCAGGTCTGGTAGGCATACTGCCGCTCCCCGTTCGTGTCCTCGTAGGTGATATCGTAGGTGCGGGAGAAGTGGTCGCCGAGCATGTGCGCCGTCCCTATCTGGAGCGTCTTCCCATCGGGCATGATGGTATCGACCGCGATGGTGTAGTCGGCGCCCGGGAACTTGTCCCAGCTCGGGCGGCGGGAGATGATCACCGGCACCCGGAGGCGGTCGTAGAACTCCCGGTAGAGGCCGAGCGCGACCTCGACCTGCGCCGCCGCCTCCTCCCGTGTCGCGTGCACGGTGTGCGCCTCCTTAAACGACGTGATCTCCCGGAGACGGATGAGCGGCCGGGTATGCTTCGTCTCGTAGCGGAACGTATTGACGATCTGGTAGAGTTTTAAGGGCAGGTCCTTGTGGGACCGGATCCAGAGCGAATACATCGGGTAGATGGCGGTCTCGCTCGTAGGCCGAAGAGCAAGCGGCACGTCGAGCTCGTTCTTGCCGCCGTGGGTGACCCAGTAAACCTCGTCCTCGAAGCCCTTGATGTGCGTGGCCTCTTTCATGAACTCGGTCTCGGGGATCAGGAGCGGAAACATCGTCTCCGCATGGTCGCGGTCCATCAGGTCCCGGAGTATCCCGTATGCACGTTTCCGTATGGCGAAGCCGTGAGGATACCAGACGTACAGACCCTTTACCGGGTAGCGGACGTCCATGATCTCGGCTCGCCAGAGAATCTCGTTGTACCACTGGGAAAAATCGTCTTTCCGGGGAAGTACGCCTGTATCTTCTTCCATCCGTCTCGTACCTCAAAAACTATCGATCTGCCTCTCTAAGCTATCATACTTAGGATTGCCGGCGTAATAAAAGCCTCTACAACCGCCGCAACCGCGAGGAGCGGGACGACTGCCCGGAGAAAGAGGCGAGCCGGGGGCGGGGCTCCGGCAGCGGCATCGCCGACGCCCTGCCATTCCGCGAGGAGCTCACGCCCGAGGAGGAGCCCGAGGCCCCCCGCGATGAGGAGGGCAGGGATCTCAAAGATGCCGTGCGGTACGAGTGCCGCCGCAATATAGAGCAGGCCCTGCTGCTGCCGCACGAGCTCCGTCACCGCACCGATCAGGAGCCCGTTGACCGAGAGGATCAGCGCCGTGACCACGCCGAGCGAGGCTCCCCCGAGGAAGAGGAGAAGGCAGGTGGCCAGGTTGTTTAAGAACAGTTTTCCTGCAAGGACCGCCGGGGAATCGGCGAGGAGTTCGGCTACGACCTGGTCGCGGAAGAGGCCCATGACCTCCGTGCCGACCGCCGGGTCGCGGGCCACGGCAACGACGCCGAGGCCGACCGAGACGGCAAAGAGGGCGGCCGCAAGGCCCGCGGCCCGGGCGAGGGAGCCCTCAGACATAGAGCACCATGCGCACCAGGTCCCGTATTCCGGGTGCCATGCCGACGACGATCATGGCGAGCAGGATCAGGTGCCAGAGGTCGGGGTTTCCCTCCCGCCGGTACATCTCAAGGACGTATACTGCAGGGATGAGCACCGCGAGTTTGAGGAGGTACATGGAGAACGCGGTGCCGGTCGCCTCGATCAGGCCCGAGCCCACGACATGCTGCTCCACGTAGTGGACGGGATGGATATCGATCCCGTAACCTGTCGCGCTCGCATCCAGCATGTGGCCGAAGATGAGAAGTTTATAGAGGATGTTTGAGGCGTAATCCCACTTTAGCACGTAAACAAGGAATGCCCAGAGGGCGAGCGACGTGACTGTCGCGAGAGCGAGGATGACGGCGAGGACATCGAGCGCAATCGTCGCCTCAGTGAGGCCGAACCAGACGAGCGCCGCAGTGGCGATAAGGCAGGCAACGATGCCGGCCCCCCCGTAGACCCGGCTGTAGCGGGCGGTGAGTCCGGCGTTCTCCGTGAGTTTTCCGAGAAAGAGGGCGATCGCTGCAACCGCAAAGATCGTAAAGAAGATCAGGGGCGTGATCAGGAGAAAATGGAGGTCGGAGGTGATCATCCCGGTATCCTCGACGACCCGGAGGAGCCCGCCGAGGACGACGAAGGGCAGGGTCGCAAGCACCAGTTCGTCGTCGATGGCGATCCTGTACCGCCGGAGCCCCCGGTAGACAAGATAGACGGCTGCGATAAGGATCAGGGCATAGGTCAGCGTATCGACGAGCGTATACGCCTCACCGTAACGGATGGGATCTATGTAATATTTGTAGAGGAACTCCCTAATCATTACTGATCTAAATGAGCGCAGACCGCATAAACCTACTCAGAACCAAGGTCTTCGACAAGTCCAAATGGATGCAGCTCCCCCGTGATGTCGTCATCGGCCACGATGTCCTCGAGCAGATCCCGGCTGTCTGTGAAGACCTTGCTCTCGGCGACTCTGTGCTCATCGTATCGGGTGGTCGGACACGGGACATTGCCGGAAGCCGGGTCGAGGCGCTTCTTGCCGGCTCTTATAACGTCACGACGTTTTCCGCAGACGGCAGCGACCCGCTCGAGACGATCGGGAAGGCCGAGGCGGCGGCGGCAGAGGCCGGGTTCGTCATCGGCGTCGGCGGGGGCCGGGTCATCGACACGGCCAAGATCGCCTCCTACAACACGGATCGTCACTTCATCAGCGTTCCGACCGCCGCGTCGCACGACGGCATCGCCTCATCAAGGGCCTCGGTCCCGACCGCCGAGGGGAACGTCTCGCTCGCGGCCGAACCGCCCATCGCCGTCGTCGCCGATACCGCCATCATCGCATCGGCACCCCACCGGCTGCTCGCGTCCGGGTGTGCGGACATCATGGCAAACTGCACCGCAATCCTCGACTGGGAACTCTCCCATCGTCTTCGAGGCGAACCAGTCTCGGAGTATGCGCTGACGCTCTCCCGGATGACCGCCGAGATCCTCTTTAAGAACGCCGACCTCATCAAACCGCACTCCGAGGAGAGTGCCTGGATCGTGACGAAAGCGCTGGTATCTTCAGGCGTCGCGATGAGCATCGCAGGGTCGTCCCGGCCCGGGAGCGGCGGCGAACACAAGTTCTCCCACGCACTGGAGAGGCTCGCACCGGGAAAGGGCCTCCACGGGGAGAAGTGCGGCATCGGCGCCATCATCACGATGTACCTCCACGGCGGGGACTGGGAGGGGATCCGCGACTCACTGCGGAGGGTAGGTGCACCGACCACCCCCGCCGAGATCGGGGTCGACGACGAGACGGCTGTTGCGGCGCTGCTCGCCGCCCGGACGATCCGGCCCGAACGGTTCACCATACTGGATATGGGGCTGACAGCAGAGTCGGCGCGTGACCTCGTGAAGATGCTCTACCGGGAGTGAATGAGATTATGGTAAAACCGAAGACAAAGGTGACGCTGTTCGGGGCCGCGCTCGCAAAGCCGGGGCTTGATTTCGTTTATGAGGGTAGCGTATGCACCGAGTGCGAGGGCTGCAAGGTGCGCAAGGTCTGCCATAACCTGCAGTCCGGGAAGAAGTACCGGATCCTTACCGTCCGCTCCAACACCCGGCATGACTGCCCGGTCCACCACGAGGCAGTGGTCGCGGTCGATGTGATGGAGGCCCCCATCGTCGCGCTGATAGGCGCCGACATGGCGATAGCGAACTCGAAAGTCAGTTACGAGTTCTCCTGTCCGAGGACAGGCTGCCGGAGTTACCGGCTCTGCCGCCCCGACGGCATCATCGAGGGAGAGAAGTACATCGTCGGCGAGGTCCTCGGCAACGCCCCCGACGTCTGCGAGCGTGGCCGGCCCCTGAAACTGGTGGAACTCCGCCCGATCTGACGCTACGGACCGCTCGCCAGAGTGAGCCGCCGGGCAAGAGCGATGAGGTCCTCCCGGTCCTGGAGCGCCGAGAGCCATGACGCCGGGATGGCCCGGCACCCGAAATGCGCCCCGGCGAGTCCGCCGACGATCGCGCCGACGGTATCGGCGTCGCCCCCGAGGTTGACCGCCGTGACCACCGCATCCCGAAAGGACGGGGCGTCCATGAAGACCCTGACGGCGCAGTGCGTGCAGAGGACGGCGTCGAGCGAGGGCTCGAGCGGGTACGCCCGGTAGTCCTCGAGCAGCCCCCGGAGTTCCGGATCAGGACAGGCGGCGAGGGCCCGGCGGAAGGCTATAACGGCCCCTTCTCCCCGGCACATCCCGCTGACCATCCGGTTGACGAACGCCGAGGCTTCGCCGGCGACGGGGTCGAAATGCGTGACGGCCGAGGCGGCGAGGCTCACCTCCCGGACCGCATCAGGGGGGTAGAAGATGCCGACCGGGACCCCACGCATCACGCTCCCGTTGCTCCTGCTCCCTCCCCGCGCCTCGTGCACCATCCTCGCGGCAGCCGGCGGCCGGACGCCCCCCTCGATCAGGTCGAGGACGGCCCGGGACGTCGGCCCGAAAAACTCCGGATTGGCCCGGTATACTAAAACCAGGCGCCGGGCGAAGTCATCCGGATCGAACTTCCCGCACCCGACGAGGGTCTGCGCCAGAGCCGACGCCTGCAGGGTATCGTCGGTGTACTGGCCGGGGAGCGTGTTATGGATCCCGCCCCCTGACATCTCCGTTACGGCTATCGGGCCCGGCGGAAGGCCCTCCAGGGGCGCGCCCAGTGCATCGCCGATTGCAAGCCCGATGAACGCCCCGACTGCCCGCATCTCATCCATATAAAAAGATCACCAACAAATTATATCTACCCGCGGACAGTAGTATTCTTCGAGGAAAGGTGATATCGTGCAAAAGGAAGAGCTGCTCCACTTACACATGCTATTAGTTCACGTCAGAAAGTACTATGAAAGCATTACCGGAGAGGATGTCCCGACCGACCAGTACAACGCTCTCCACATCTCACCCGTCCACATCCATAAGAATAAGGTCACCCATAAAAAAGCTATCCTGACCCTGGGCGACGAGATCGTCCACCATATCAGGGCACACCACAACCCCTACATCGAATATCACGCTGATTTTCATTCCGAACGGATTGCAACCGAACACTAGACGATGAACGATACCGATACTTTCCGGGAGATGATCTCCCACATCCTTTCTGCCGGGCCCGGTCCTGCCGACATCCAGAAGATCAAACTCGAGGTCTGCCGGAAGTACTGCATCAGTATGCCCAAAAACTCCGCGATCCTCGCTGCCGCCACGCCCGAGGAGCGCGAACGCCTCCGGCCGCTCCTCCTCGTCAAACCCACGCGGACGCTCTCCGGGGTGGCGCCCGTCGCGGTGATGACCTCGCCCCACCCCTGTCCCCACGGGAAGTGCCTCCCGTGCCCCGGCGGGCCGGAGCACCCCTTTGCGTCCCCCCAGAGTTACACGGGAGAGGAGCCGGCGGCACTCCGGGCAAGGGAGCACGCGTTCGACCCCTACAACCAGGTGCAGGCCCGCCTCGGGCAGTTTGAGACGCTCGGGCACCACGTCGACAAGGCGGAACTGATCGTGATGGGCGGGACGATGACCGCCCGACCGGTCGATTACCAGGAGTGGTTCGTCGGCGCCGCCGTGCAGGCAATGAACGACTACCCCCGGGCCGGGGTCCCGGCGGCAAAGCCCGATCTCGAGGCGATCTTTGCCGCGAACGAGTCGGCAAGGGTCCGGTGTGTCGCCGCCACCTTCGAGACGAGGCCGGACTGGTGCAAACAGGAGCATATCGACCGGATGCTCGCGATGGGCGTGACCAAGGTGGAGATCGGCGTCCAGCAGCTGGACGACCGGATCCTCGACTACAACCGCCGGGGCCACTCGGTCGCGGACTCGGTCACGGCGAACTGCCTTCTGCGCGATGCAGGGCTGAAGGTCGGGTTTCATGTGATGCCCAACCTCCCCGGAGCGAGCGTGGAGGATGACCGGCGGATGTTTGAGGGGCTCTTCTCCGATGAACGGTTCCGGCCGGACTTCCTGAAGATCTACCCGACCCTGGTGACACCGGGCTCAGAGATCGAGGCCCTCTGGGAGCAGGGGGAGTACCTGCCCTACTCCGAAGAGGAACTGATCGACCTCATCGCCTATGGAAAGTCACTCCTTCCGGAGTACGTCCGCCTCCAGCGGATCCAGCGGGACATCCCGGCAAAGCTGATCGTCGCGGGTTCACGGCACAGCAACTTCCGGCAGCTTGCAGAAGCGCGGCTCCATTCGCAGGGGCTCCGTTGCCGGTGCATCCGCTGCCGGGAGGTCGGCAGGACGGTTGCACCGGAGGCGGCAGTGGTCTCGACCTACGCCTACCGCGCCTGCGGCGGGGAAGAGCGGTTCATCCAGGTGGGCTCCGAGGACGCCCTCGTCGGGTTTGCCCGGCTCCGGTTCCCGCACCGGCCCTTCCGCGACGACCTCGCCGACGCGGCGCTCCTGCGCGAGCTCCATGTCTACGGGAGCGTGGTCCCGATCAGCACCCCGGCATCTGCCGACGAGTGGCAGCACCGCAGTTTCGGCGTCCAGCTCCTCTCCGCGGCCGAGGAGGAGGCCCGCGACCACGGTTACGGACACCTCGCAGTGATGAGCGGTGTCGGGGTCCGGCCCTACTACAGGAAACAGGGATATGAACGAGTGGGCCCATACATGATCAAGACGTTCACATGAAGCCCGCGACGCTCGAGTTTGTGAAGCAGAGGTTCACCGAGTACTACCAGAGGCAGAACCTCACCGTTCCGTCCTCCCTTGAGCAGCGCGAATGGGGTTTCGTCTTCTTTGATGCCACGGCCGAAGTCCGGATGCGGCGGCATATGGCGTTTATGGATCCGCTGGAACTTGCCGCATACGTCAAGAATCTGGTCCCCGCCCATGTCTACTACTCGACGGCCTACTACCAGACGCCGTCGGCGCCGACGATGAACGACAAGCACTGGGCCGGCGCCGACCTGATCTTCGACCTCGATGCCGACCAGATCGTCCGCGGCCCCTACGCGATGATGCTTGCGCGGGTAAAGGAAGAGACCGAGAAACTGCTCGGGATGCTGACCGAAGAACTCGGCTTTGCCAAAAACCACCTCCGGGTAGCCTTCTCCGGGGGGCGGGGTTACCATATCCACGTCACCGATATCGCTGTGCGGGGATGGGGAAGCCAGGAGCGTCGCGAGATCGTCGACTACATCTGCGGCATCGGACTTGACCCGGGCGTGATGCTCAGTCCGGGGAGCACCCGGACCGGGTGGCGACAGCGCTACGCCGAGACCCTCCGGTCCCACCTGCTCCATCTCGCGGCCCTCGACCCGGCGGAGGCGACGGCCTACCTCGTGGGGCTTGAAGGCGTCAGCAAGCGGGCGGCCGCGGAGTTCCCCGCGGATATAGACGCCCTTCTCGCGAAGGACCCACAAGACCTCCTGCAGAATCGGGTCGTCCGGGCGATCGTGGGCGCACCCGACTTTGAGGAGAAGCTCCGCGACGCCGGAGCACGTGCGGACGAACCGGTCACGACCGACATCAAGCGGTTGATCCGGACGCCGGGATCGCTGCACGGCGGCAGCGGGATGCGGGTGGTGCCGCTCGATATCCGGGACTTCGCGGACTTCGACCCGCTCGTGGATGCGGTGGTCTTCGGCGATCGGGAGGTGCGGGTGGATATGAAGGCAAACTTCACCACGTCCCTGCTCGGGAACACCTACACGCTCAAAGCAGGACCGGCAAACGTCCCTGAGGCGTTGGCGGTCTTCCTCTGCTGCCGGAACATGGCAGAGATCACCGGGGGTGCGTGATGGCAACCGACCTCCTTGAGAGGCTGCGGCAGATGCTGCTCGACATGCACCACTCGGGAAGGCTCTCGCATATCGAGCCCGGCCTCTACGATGATGCCCGGGCGTACGTCGAGAAACTCAAGGCGGACTACTACGGCCTGAAAAACCCCCTGGAGAGCCGGGCAGGGAGCCTGCTCATCGAGGAGATAGGGAGCGTCACCGACACCGTCCAAGAAATCTTCTCGGTCCGGACCCGGCAGATCCTCGATCTTGCCCTCCAGCAGATGGAGGGGCAGTACTACGATAAGGAAGAGGCCCGGAAGATGCTCCCGGCAGAGCGGGTGATGTACGGGCAGGTCGTCGACGCCATCGAGGTCTGCCGGGAAGCGCTCGTCCACGGGGAGGAGTATGCCTTCGGCCGGGGTGGTGCGGCCGCCGCTCTCCGGGTCGACGAGACCCCGGAGGAACCCGGGCCGGAGGTGCCGGCGACCACCGCTCCCCGTCCCATCTCGTCTCCCTACGCCCTCGTGCATATCCGCTCCAACATGGAGTCGTTCATGGGAGTGGACGGCAGGACCTACGCGTTGGAACGGGGAGATATCGTCACCCTGCCGGAGAACAATGCAGACGTGCTCTGCGAGCACGACATAGCCTTAAATATTAGGCTTAACAAGTGATATAGGTACTCGTATCAATCGAATAGAGGCTACTATCATGAAAATGCCATCCAAATTCAAGACATACTGCCCGTTCTGCAGAAGCCACCAGGTCCATGAAGTCGTGAAGGTAAAGAAAGGCAAAGTGCGCCATTTTAACTGGATCGACCGCCAGAAGGGGCGCAGGAGCATGGTGGGCAACATGGGCAAATTCAGCAAGGTGCCCGGCGGCGACAAGCCGACGAAGAAGATCAACGTCAGATACCGGTGCACGGTCTGTGGAAAGGCGCACCTCCGGCCGGGATTCCGGGCGGGTAAATTCGAACTTACGGAGTGAGTTATTATGGTCCGGGTTAACAGAGAGAACAGGAGCACATTCCTCCGGGTAAAGTGTCCTGACTGTGAGAATGAACAGATAGTCTTTGAGAGAGCGAGTACCATTGTGGGGTGCAGTGTCTGCGGGCGTGTCCTTGCAGAACCTCACGGCGGGAAAGCAGATATAAAGGCTGAGATACTGGCAGTACTTGAGTGAAATTCCATGTATGAGAGAGAGTGGCCCGAAGAAGGAGAACTCGTTGTCTGCACAGTCGTGGACGTCAAGGACTTTGCGGCGTTCGTGACCCTGGATGAGTACGACGAGCGAAGAGGGCTTATACCGATATCCGAGATAGCACGGGGCTGGATTAAGCACATCCGGGACTACGTCAGAGAAGGACAGAAGGTCGTCTGCAAGGTCCTGAATGTGGACCCCGATCGTGGCCACATCGATCTCTCACTAAAAGACGTAAACGAGCACCAGCGGCGCGAAAAGATCCACGAGTGGAAGAACGAGCAGAAGGCCGCCAAATGGGTCGGGTTCGCCTCTGAGGCAGCGGGAGTGGACAGAAGCGTCATCGAGGAGGCCATATACCGTGAATATAGCCAGCTGTACCCTGCCTTTGAGGATATCGTCACCACCGGCGGCGAGGCGGCAGACCGGCTGAAACTTGATGAGCCGGTCATGAAGGCGCTCGTCACCGTCGCGCACGAGAACGTAAAGGTCTCAAGGGTGACCATCACGGGGCATCTCGTTCTGACGTCAACGAGGCCCGATGGCGTCAACGTAATCCGCCGGGCGCTCCGGAGTGCGCAGCCCAAGGTCGAGGACGTGGAGATCGACCTGATCTATGTTGGAGCCCCGAAATACCGGATAAAAGTGACCGCACCCGATTATAAGGAAGCCGAGAAGGCAATCGAGAAGGCGGCAAGCGCCGCCGTCGGCGTGGTTGAGCGGGCGGGCGGTTCCGGCAAGTTTATCCGGAAGCAGAAGGCTGGATAGAACCCTATGAGCAATCGCATTCGCCGCTGTCCGGATGACCTGAGGTATACACTCTCTCTGGTCTGCCCGGTCTGCGGCCAGCCATCCCGGCCGGCCCACCCGGCACGTTTTTCCCCGGAGGACAGGTACGGCGACTACAGGAGAGCTGCACGCAGATGGAACACGTCACAGTAACCTTTTTGCGAGACGGCAACATCGACGCCCCGATCCTGATCGAGGGCCTGCCCGGCATCGGACATGTCGGGAAACTCGTTGCCGACCACCTGATCCATGAGCTCGAGGGCGAGAAGATAGGAGAGATCTCTTCGCTCCACTTTCCGCCACAGGTGATCGTCGACGAGCAGGGCGTCACCCATCTGGTCAACAACGAGATCTACCGCTGTGAGAAGGACGGGAAAGCAGTCCTCTTCCTCATAGGGGATTTCCAGAGCAACTCGGCCGAAGGCCACTACATCCTGGCCGAGCGGTACCTCGACATAGCACAGGACCTCGGGGTCCGGCGGGTGTATGCACTTGGCGGCTACGGTGTCGGCCACCTGGTAGAGAACCCGAGGGTGCTCTGTGCCGTCAATATGGAGGGGCTCCGGCCGGAGGTAGAGGCGGCAGGCGGGTCGTTTGAGAACGCCGGGAGCGACGGGATGATCGTGGGGGCGTCGGGACTCCTGCTCGGCCTCGGCGAGGCGCGGGGCATCGAGGGGATCTGCCTGATGGGCGAGACGAGCGGCTATATCGTCGACCCGAAGAGCGCCGACAGCCTCCTTGCGGTCCTCTCCCGCCTGATCGGGATCGAGGTCGACCATACCTCCCTGCAGCAGCGTGCCGAGAATATGGAGCAGATCATAGCGAATATCCAGGAAGCAGAGGAAGCCCGGGGCCGGGAAGAACTCAGTTATATCGGATAATCCATTCTTTTTGCGGCGAGATTGGCCGCACCCGACCCGGCTCAGGGGAATCGTTAAGACCCACAGAGAACGACATAAGAATAATATGGTCATTCTCTATCTCGCCCGATGGGAGACCCGGTTCTGGGCCTGGCTCATCGACGTGCTCCTGATCGGGCTGCCTCTCTGGGCGCTCTCCGACCGGCTGCCGCCCGCCTGGAGGTTTATGATAGATCCCGGGCTCCTCTCCTTCAGCCTCTCCTCAATCGTCTTCTTCCTCTACTGGACGCTGCTCGAGGGGTACCGGGGCCAGTCCATCGGCAAGATGGCAGTCAACTACCCCCGGTTAAAACCGGGGGCTTGCAGCTAGAATCATCGGAGATGCTTCTGCTACCATAGGCTGGTTGGCGGCAGCCCTGAAGGCAATGTTTTTCGCAGCATTTGTGTCAGCAGGTTCGGTGTGGCCGCACGCCCTACACCAAAAGAGGTTTCTGGTTTTCCGGTTTTTCCGGTCAACATATCCACAGGCCGAGCAGCCCTGGCTCGTGTATGCCGGATCAACTAAGACCACCGGCACTCCTGCTCGTGCGGCCTTATAGGAAATAAACTCCCGAAGCTGAGCGAATGCCCATTTCGCGTGCCGGTCGCGTTGGGCTCGTCTAACCGTTGTTCTCTCCCGGATGCCCGTGAGGTCTTCCAGAGCAATGCCCCGAGAGGTGTCTTTGGCGAGCGCGACAAGTTTTTTGGAAACGATATGGTTCACATTCTTCTTGAATCGGGTCTCACCGTTCGAGAGTTTCTTGAGCCTGCGTTTCGCGGATCGTGTTCCTACT
>DASQ01000054.1 GCA_002503885.1 Methanoculleus marisnigri
CCCTTCCACAAGTTCCGGCAGAAGCTGAAGAGCAAGTGCGAGGGGTATGGTATCCGGTTCGATGACTCGCACTCCGAGGCATACACCTCGCAGGTGGACGCTCTCGCGCTCGACCCGATCCGAAAACCGCCCTATGGGAGGAAGCGGCGGATCAAGCGAGGACTGTACCGGAGTGCTCTGGGCACCCTGATCAACGCCGATGTCAACGGCGCTCTGAACCATTTACGAAAGGTAGCCGGTGATTCCGTGGTTCCACGGATAATCGGTAGGGGCCGCGTCAACCGGCCCGTGCGAATAAGGACGTCTTTTGAACCGTCAACCTTCGCACCGATTAAATTGCAGCCCTGTGCCCCACAAGGGCCCCCGCTGCAAGCCCCCGGTTTTAACCGGGGGTAGTTGACGACGACCTGATATCGGAGGAAACCAGGGATGAGTCCCCGTTCAGCCCGCGGGATCCTTGATCGGCCCACCTCCAAGATCGTCCCGCCTGACCGGAAATAATGAAACACTGCACGTCAGCCCGGTTGATGAGTTGAGAGAAAAACGGTGCACCGTCCCCGCGGGGACAAACGTGCTCTCGCCGTTCCGGAGGAGGCAGGTCGCATCACCGACCGTCACCGCGACGCCCGGAACTCGCCTGGCTCCTTCGGCCGGCCCTGTATAGCCCTCCCCCTCGTCCGGGCCGGAATCGAAGAGATCGCGCCTGAAAGCATCGCCGGACCGCATGCACAATAAGTATCTAGCATAAGGACGGATTGATCATGCACGGAGGCAGGGAGAAGGCATGATCGTTGTCGGGATCGATCCGGGGCTGGCGAGGGTCGGATACGGCGTTCTCAGCAGAGCTGAACGGTACCCGACGCCGCTCGCGTTCGGCTGCATCGAGACTGACGGCGACCGGAGCACCGAACAGTGTCTGCGGGAGATCTACGAGAAGATCTCGGTGATCCTCGACGAGTACAACCCCGCATGGGTCGCCGTCGAGCAGCTCTTCTTCACCCGGAACGTCACTTCCGCGATGCGCGTCAGCGAGGCGCGGGGCGTCCTCCTCCTCGCCGCGGAACTGCGGGATATCCCGATCGCGGAGTACACGCCGAACCAGATCAAGCAGGCGGTCACCGGGTCGGGGCGTGCCGACAAGCATCAGGTGCAGGAGATGATGCGGCGGCTTCTCCACCTGCAGGAGATCCCCAAACCCGACGATGCCGCAGACGGCCTTGCCGTCGCCCTCTGCCATATGAATACATTACGATAACCATGATAGCTCACCTCTCTGGAGAACTGGCATCCACCGGGGACCGGTGGGTGGTGATCGAGATCGGCGGCGTCGGCTACAGGGTGCAGGTCACCCAGCCGACGCTGCAGGCGCTCCGGCAGACGGAAGGCCGCGTCCGGGTGCACACCCACATGGTCGTCCGCGACGACGATATCCAGCTCTACGGGTTCCTCCACCAGAGCGAACTCGAACTCTTCCGGATGCTGATCGGCGTCCCCGGCATAGGCCCCCAGATCGCCATGACCATCCTCTCCCAGATCGCCCTTGAGGAGTTCGCGATGGCGATCGTCGGCGAGGACGAAAAGGCGCTCACCCGGATCCCCGGGATCGGGCAGAAGAGTGCAAAGCGTCTGATCCTCGAACTGAAGGAAAAGATGAAGAAGCATGCAAAGACCACACCCGGCGGCAGGGGAGCGGCCGAGGCCGACGATGCGGTCAGCGCCCTGATAACACTCGGGTTCTCGCCGCGGGAGGCGCAGGAGGCGGTCGGTGCGGTCCTGCCCGGGCTCTGCAGTCCGACCGTGCAGACCCTGATCCGCTCATCGCTCGCTCGCCTGCGGGAGCGCTGATATCATGGCAGAGAGACTCCCCTCACCCGGAATCCTCGCAGAAGAGCAGGACGATGCCTCGATCCGGCCGGGGCGTTTCAACGAGTTCGTAGGTCAGGCACAGATCAAAGAGATCCTCGCCATCGCCATCGACGCGGCGAAACGGCGCGGCGAATCCCTCGACCACATCCTCTTTTCAGGCCCTCCGGGCCTCGGGAAGACGACGCTCGCCCAGATCATCGCCCGGGAGATGGGCGTTGCTCTCCGGAGCACGACGGGTCCGGTGCTTGAGAAGCCCGGCGACCTCGCTGCCCAGCTGACCGCGCTCTCCCGGGGCGACATCCTCTTCATCGACGAGATCCACCGCTTAAACCCGGTGGTCGAGGAGATCCTCTACCCGGCCATGGAAGACTCCTGCATCGACGTGATGATCGGCGAAGGGCCGGGGGCCCGGGCGGTGCAGCTCCCGCTTGAGGAGTTCACCCTCGTAGGAGCGACGACGAAGGCCGGGCTGCTCGGCTCCCCGCTCCGGGACCGGTTCGGGTTCATCTTCCGCCTCAACCTCTACGAGGTCTCCGATCTCGTCTTGATCGTGCTCCGCAGCGCCGGGATCCTGCAGACACCGGTCACGCCGGAAGGCGCGCTCGAGATCGCAAAGCGAAGCCGCGGGACACCGAGAATCGCAAACCGCCTCCTCCGGCGCGTGCGGGACTTCGCGCTCGTCCGCGGCGACGGCAGCATCGATGCCGGGACGGCCGATCTCGCGCTGACCATGCTCGGGATCGACGGCCTCGGCCTTGATGAACTCGACCGTCGCATCCTCTCGGTGATTGCGGACGATTTCGACGGCGGTCCGGTAGGTCTCAAGACGATCGCGATCGCGATCGGCGAGGAGGTACGGACGGTCGAAGATGTCTATGAGCCGTACCTCATCCAGATCGGATTTATAAAAAGGACGCCTCAGGGCAGGGAGACGACTGCAGCTGCGGAGAGGCACATCAGGGAACCGATCCGCCCATCCGGAAGACCGTGACCGAGAGTTCTGCTGAATCGGGCATGAATGTGGAAGCATAGACCCGGGATGAGGAATCACCCCGGGCATGCCCCTGCAAGTGGACCGTGGGGATATCGCCTCGCGGGGTGGGGGTCTCCCCCTCCCCTGTCTCTAACTCGCGAAGATCCGCATACCTCATCGACCCCACCCTGCCCGGCCTCCGGTCTCCTCCCCCACCCCCAGGGGCGGGGGCAGTCATGGCGATACCCGGTGGAAAGCCGTGCTCCGGAGTACCCCGGAGTGCGACCCTAGCGCCCGCCCCCACACGCCAAAATTCCTGAAATAAACTGACAGGATGCAGTAGTCGGTGAAGAGATCGATATCTTCCGTACCTCTGGCCCTCCCAAAAAGGATTGCAACGTACCCGCTGACGAACACGTAGCCGGTATACCGTTCGATGATATCCGTCACCGACGCCACAAATCGATCGAGTGTGGTCACAACCTTCCCCTCGATGAGGATGGTGCCGCCAGGAGCACTCGCGATCTGCATCTCCTCCTATGGAGTCTTACCGGGCACTGTATTAATTGCACGTGCCCGGGGCCGGAATAGCTGAAATGACAAACCGGCAGCAGGATGAGATCAAATCCACCCCGGATAACAGGACATTCACTGATCGCAAAAATGGGCGCCGGAGAGGGGGTACCCTCTGCCGCTCAGGCCCCGCCGTCCCCGAACCGGTACGCCCCGTTCGGCACCGTGATCTCAAACCGGGCGCCCTCCCCAAAGACCCCCGTCTCCCGGATCGGTATCCCGGTGATCCCGAGGATCCCCGAGACCAGGAACAACCCGTGGCCGTGCCGCCGCCTGTAGGTCTCCCGGAAGATCGCCTCCTTCTCGTCGTCCGGGATGCCGGTGCCGTCGTCCTCGCAGAAGATCAGCAGATCCTGCCCGGATCGGACGTACGAGAACCGGACCTCGGTCACCGCACCCCCGTGGCGGACGGCGTTGTCGATTAAGTTGTAGAAGACCTTCTGCACCATCGGGTCCGCGTAGACCTCAAGACCCGCGAGATCCACCCGGACCCGGACCCCCGCCGGGAGGGCGAGGTTCGAGACGCTCTCCCTGACGAGGTCTTCGGGCCTCTGCCAGGCGGGCTCCTTCACCCCCATGTCCTGGTAGTCCCGGCTGAACTCGACCTGCTTCTGGATCTCCTCTACGGCGGTCCGGGCACGCTCCAGGTAGTCCCGGATAGCGGGATTCGCGCTGTCTTCCCCGGCAAAGTCGATATAGGCGCGTGCGACGGTGATCTGGTTGAGGATGTCGTGGCGCGTGATCCCCGCAAGAAGGTTCAACTTTGCGTTCGCCCGGCCGAGCGCCGCCTCGGCGTGCTGCTGCTCGGTGATATCCTCTCCGGAGCTGAGCGTCCCGCAGACGGCACCGTTCCTGTCCCGGAGCACGGCGGTGTGCCACGCGATGATCCGCTCGCCGCCGTCCGCGGTGAGGACCGGTGCGTTCGCATACTCCGCAGGCCCGGTATCGCCCCGCATCAGCCCGGCAAAGAGCGCACGGTAGCGCTCCCGCTCTGCCGGGGGGACAAACCGCTCGACCCAGGGCTCGCCCACGACCGCATCCGCCGGGTAGCCGAGGACCTCGGACGCCCGGCGGTTGATGAGGGCGACCCGCCCATCCGTATCGAGGACAACGAAGAGGACGCCGGCGATATCCAGGTACTGCCCGAGCAGGTCCTTCTCCTGCCGGAGCCGCTCCTCGCTCGCCGCGAGACCGGTGAAGAGCACCGCGTAGGGCTGCCGGATCCCGGTCTCGACGAACGCGACGTAGATGAGCCCGAAGGAGAGCACCATCAGGAGGTGGCCGACCATGTTCGAGAGGCCGTAGACGCTGATATACAGTGTGAAGGCGAGTTCCGAGGCGATCATCACGAGGACCGCCGCGACCAGGTGGGTCGTCACCCGGGGCGAGAAGACGTTACGCTGCCGGTAGACGGCGACGGCCCCGAGGGCGAGCAGGGCCGCTATGACGTACTCGCTCCAGACCTTGAACGGCGTGAGCCCGACGCCCTCGACGTAGCAGTCGGGGAAGACCGGGACGACGAAGATCGAGAGGAGGAGGAGGACGGTGACTCCGGCAAACGCCGCAACCACCCGCCGGGGGCCCGGGTTTCTCCGGGGCCCGCCGGTCCTCTGCGCCGTTCCGGGCTGCACGGGGTATCGGTTCTGTCTGCGTAGAGTCGTTTCGCATGGTCGTTCGGATACGGGGCGGGATCGTCCGGGTCTTACCGCTGCCGCACGGCAGCGGTGAGCGACCGGCCCACTTTTATTCACCATATAGTATGTCTCCAATATCATTAATTTACCGGACAGAAAAAACCCGCCAGGGTGCGAGATAGAAAGAATTAGGGCATAATAAGGGGATATTTTGGGGGAGGGTCCGGTCCCGATCGGGAGCGGCTCCCGATCGTTACACCAGTTCGTTCCGCCGCAGGAACTCCCGTATGTCGCGGGATTCGACCCAGCCCTCGTCGAGCTGTTTGACGATCCCGTTGATCCGCTCGACCTGCTCCCGGATCTTTTCAGACATCCTCGCATCGTCGGCAAGATCGGCCATGCCGAGGATCACCTGCAGGGGCAGGCGGATGTGGTCTGCAAGGACGGCAAACTGCTCGATGTTCTGCTCGATCTGGTAGAACGCCTGCAGCCGCAGGTCCTCGTAGCGCTTCCGGTCCGAGACGTCCCGGCCGATGGTCTGCACGCCGACCACCCTGCCGCCCTCCGTGATCGCCGACTCGTTCATCTCGACGACGGCGGCCGTCCCGTCCTTCCGGCGGAACTCCATCACCAGCCCCTCGACGGGCTCTCCCCGACCAATCCGGGCCCTGGCCTCCTGCCAGTCGGGCCGGGTCCGATCGAGGACGTAGTCGCTCGCTTGCTCCCCGATCAGCTCTTCCGGGCTATAGCCGAGGATCCTCGTTACGACCGGGGAGATGTAGGTGATCCCGCGATCGGTGTAGCAGGTGTAGATCATATCGAAGCTCCGCTGGGCGATCTCCCGGAACCGCTCCTCGCTCTCCGCGAGAGCGTTCTGCATCTCCCGCCAGTCGGTGATGTCCTCCACCATCGCGATGACGAGCCCCCGCTCCCCGGAGTCGTGGAGCAGGGACGTGGTCAGCCGCCCCCAGAGGATCCTGCCGTCCTTCGTTACGTAGCGCTTCTCCCGGCGGGTGCTCTCGTCCGAGGCCGCCTCCCGGTCGGGCGGGTAGATCAGGTCCCGGGACTGCATGCCATACAGTTCGTCCTCGTCGTAGCCGAACATACGCACGAACGCCGGGTTCGCCTTCATAATCCTCCCCTCCGGTTCGATGAGCGCGATCCCGGTCCCCGCCTGCTCGAAGATCCCCCGGAACCGCTCCTCGCTCTGCCGGAGGGCGAGTTCCGCTCTCTTCTGCTCGGTGATATCCTGCCCCGTGACGGCCAGCCTCCCGGCCTGCGGGCGGTAGATCTGGAGATCGTACCACCGGCGGCTCCCGGGCTCCTGCAGCCGCCGCTGCACCGGACGACCGGTCTTTGCGACCTCCCCGTAGAGGGCGCGGGCTCCCTTCGCGATCGCCGGGAAGATATCGAAGAGCCGTCGCCCGACCAGTTCCTCCCGGCTATGGCCGAAGACATCGGCCGCCTTCTCGTTCAACTCGAGGATACGGTAGTCGGCGGGGTTCCCGGCGCCGTCCAGGACGACCTCGTAGAGGGTGTAACTCTCGAGCATCTGCTCGAAGAGAAGGCGATACTTCTCCTCGCTCCTCCCGAGCGCCTCGTCCGCCCGCAGCCGCTCGACGATCCGGCCGAGCCTCCCGGCGACGGCGTCGAGCAGGCGGCGTCCATCCTCCCCGGGCACCTCGTGGCGGTAACAGATCTCCACCTTCCCGGTGATGCGGCCATGGACGACGACCGGGCTCTCCTGCTTCCAGGGGGTCTCGACAAACCCGGCCGACCGGTATTCCCGGCCGTCGACCACGATCCGGGCGGCAGCATCCTCCGGGTGGAGCCAGCCGGCCGGGAGGATGGGGGCAACCTCCCCGAGGACCTCCTCGACCGATATCCCGGGCCGCTCGACGATGCCGCTTACGGCGTAGAGCGTCGCAAGTTCCCTCACCCGGTTATCCAGAGCAATCTGCTGCTTCTGGAGCAGCTCTTCCGCTCTCCGCCGGTCCGTGACATCGTCTGCAATGACGACGAGCCGGTCATACTGCGGCCGGTATGCCTTCAGTCCGTAGCAGGCGCCGGTAGCGGGACTGGAGACCTCGCGGTGCACCGGTCTCCCGGTTCTCGCGACCCGGGAGAGGAGGTCGAGCTCGGCAGGGCCGATCGATGGAACGACCGTGACGAGGTCTTCTCCGGCGACCTCCTGGTGGCGGCGCCCGATCCTCTCCTCGGCCTTGCGGTTGATCCGGACGACCCGGAAGGAGGCAGGGTCCCCGGAGTTGTCGCGGAGTATCTCCAGGAGGAGCCCGGCGTCCGGCATCTGGTCGAAGAGGAGGAGGTACTGCTGCCCGGCGGCTGCCGGCGCGACGGCGGCTTCAACCATCGCGGCCACAGCGCGGACGAGGTCGCGCTCCTGCGTAGTGAAGGGGTCTTCTGCCTCCTCCCGGCACTCTACCACGAGGTGCCCGGCAGGGGTCCCGGCGACGATCCTTCCCGGCCCCGGAGCGGCGGAGCCGGTCACGAACTGCGCCGACACCTGCTCCGGGTGCCGGAACCCACGGGGCAGGAGGCTGACCGTCTTCTGGATGGCCTCCAGGGGATCGGCGTCCCCGATCGCCCGGGCGATTGCGGAGAGCGTCGCCAGCTCTCTCGCCGGTGCGCAGGGTTCGTCGAGATCGACCCCCACCCAGAGGACGACCTGCCCGGCGGCGTCCCTGACCGGGACGCCCCTGCTCGCGACGGTGCGGTACTCCCCGTCGGCGCCCCGGATACGGTAACTGCAGCTCCACGGCGTGCCGGCGGCAGCAGAGCGCTCCCATCCGGCGAGCACCGCATCAGCGTCCTCCGGGTGGAGGCTGCCCACCCATCCGGAGTTCCGGATGGGTGCCACGCCGTCGGGCCGGTAGATCCAGATCCTGCAGGGGCCCGTCCCGTCGGCGAGTCGGTCTGGAGGTCCCGGTCTGTCCGGGGGGGTCGCGGGGTAATCTGGTGCAGGCATCGTCTGGGTCCCCGGTAAAGGTGGCCAGGGTGACCTGGTATGTCGGGCTGGCCGGGGAGGGAGTTGTTGCCGATCACTTGGGGCGATGTCGTCATAATGTTTCTGCCTCCCGCGGGGGTGCGCCCGGACCACCCTTTATGTGGGACGGAGCCACAACTACACACCATGATGGAGATCTGCGCCCGGAGGGCTCCGGCCGGAGGCAGGGCTTGACGGGGGATGAGGAGTGTGCGTCCTGCCCCCGCTGCCGGGCCGGAGTCTGCAGGATCCACGGGCCGGTCGTCGGCCGGCGGGAGGTCGCGGTCTTCGCGGTCTCGGGTCTCCTCCTTCTTTCGGGGCTGCTCGCCGGATACCTCACCCCGTACCCCCTCGCCGGCACGGCCCTGTTCCTCGCCGCCGCGGTCATAGCCGGTTACGGTGTCCTGAAGGCCGCCTTCCTCGCCCTCATCCGGTTCCGGTTCAGCATCGCCGTGCTCATATCCATCGCGGCGGTGGGCGCGTTTCTGACCGGGAACGCCGCAGAGGGCGCGACCGTCCTCTACCTCTACGCCATCGCCGAGTTCCTGGAGGAGTACGCCGCCGGGAGGGCGGAGCGTTCGATAGCGTCGCTCCTCGATATCGCGCCGCAGACGGCCCGGGTCCGGCGGGGCGGTGAGGAGACGACCGTCCCGGTGAGCGAGGTCGGTGTCGGGGAGACCGCGATCGCGAGACCGGGCGACACCGTCGCGCTCGACGGCATCGTCACCGCCGGTGCGTCCTCGGTCGACCAGGCGCCGATCACCGGGGAGAGCGTCCCGGTGGCAAAGGGCGTCGGGGAGACCGTCTATGCCGGGACCCGGAACATCGAGGGCTACCTGGAGATCCGGGTGACGACGCCCGAAGCGGAGAGCACCATAGCCCGCGTCGTGGCGCTGGTCGCGGAGGCCCAGGCCCACACCTCCCCCACCGAGGCGTTCATCGAGCGGTTCTCGCGCTACTACACGCCGGCGGTCATCCTCGTCGCCGCCCTCCTCATCGTGGTCCCGCCGCTCGCCTTCGGCGTCCCGTTCGTCGAAGCGTTCTACCGGGCGCTGATCCTGCTCGTCATCGCCTGCCCCTGTGCGCTCGCCATATCCACCCCGGTCTCGATGGTCTCGGGGATCACGACCGCGGCGCATAACGGCGTGCTCATCAAGGGCCGGGACTCCCTCGAGGCCGTGGGGCTCGCCCGGGCGATAGTCTTCGACAAGACCGGGACGCTCACGACCGGAAGGCTCGAGGTGGACGAGATCATCGCCTTCGGGGTGCCGGAGGCGGAGGTGCTCGCCGTCGCCGCGTCGCTCGAGTCCCGTTCCGGCCACCCGATCGCGGAGGCGGTCCGGCGGCGGGCGGAGGAGGAGGGCACTCCTCTCCGGGACGTGGAAGAGTTCGCCTCGCTCACCGGCAGAGGCGTTCAGGGGCGGATCGGCAATGCGACCTACCTCCTCGGGAACGCCGCGCTCCTGGAGCCCGCCGGCGGGGCATGGCGGGAGGAGTACGACCGCCTGGAGGGGGAGGGAAAGACCGTCGTCCTCGCCGGCACCGCATCAGAGGTCATCGGGCTGATTGCCCTCGCCGACGTCGTCAGAAAGGATGCCCAACAGACGGTTGCCGATCTCCGGAAGCGGGGGATCCGGACGGTGATGCTCACCGGGGACAACGAGCGCGTCGGCCAGGCGGTCGCCCGCCGCATCGGGATCGACGAGTGCCATGCCGGGCTCCTCCCGGAGGATAAGGTGGCGATGGTCGAGGAACTGATGGACCGCTACGGGCTCGTGGTGATGGTCGGCGACGGCGTGAACGACGCCCCGGCGCTCGCGCGGGCGAACGTCGGGGTCGCGATGGGGGCCATCGGGTCGGACGTCGCGATCGAGGCGGCCGATATCGTCGTGATGGAGGACGACCTGTCCCGGGTCGCCTACCTCGTGGCCCTCTCGGAGAAGACGGTCTCGGTCGTACGGCAGAACGTCACGACGGCGCTCGTGGTGAAACTCGGCATCGCCGGGCTTGCGGTCCTGGGCCTCGTCTCCCTCTGGATGGCGGTGGCGTTTGGGGATATGGGGCTCTCGCTTGCGGTCATAGCAAACGCCCTGCGGATAGGCCGGGCAGGCAGTTGAGGAAAAAAGGGGAGGTCGCTCACTTCCAGAGGGCGGTCTTCTCCTGCGTCCATGCCGGGTCGACAAACGAGAGGAGTTTCGTCACCGAGTCCGCGGTGTTCCGGGACTCCTTCATCAGGCCCGGCGGGACGTACGCGGCACTCCCGGCAGGGACCAATAACGTTCTTCCATCGAGCGTGGTGACGAGAAGCTCCCCCTCGATGACGTAGATCAGGTCGGACGAGCCAACGATCCCGTCATAATCGAGGTACCCGCCCGGCTGGATCTCACCGTATGCGACACTGTAATTGATCGGAAGTTCCATCTCGCTCATCAGCACCGGGTTTGCGAGGGTGTAGACGACCGTATCGGTGGCGCTCCACTCGATCCCTTTCCGGGGATCGGCGACGACAAACGGCGTCTCATTCGTCGTCATGCTGAGCAGGGTAAGTGTCTCTCCCGAGAGCTCGATCTCGGCTGTATAGGGCGGCTGGATCGCGGTGAGGTAACGGAGATCGGTATCCCCGGCCGAGGCTATCGACTGCAGCACCCTCTCGGGGAGGAGAACGGTCTCTCCTTCGCGGGCGGTCACCACCTGGTTGTCGCAGCGGATCTCCGCGACGCCGTCGATGACGTAGACGAGTTCGGTGGTCCCGATGAGTATGTGCGGGGGCGTGGCGTTTCCAGGCGGGATGACGACACAGCCCAGGCTGTAGTTGGTCTGGATCTGCGGGGTCTCTGCGCCGATGAGCCCGACGTATGTCGCCTGGCCGTCGAATAGGGGAACCGGGTCTGCCGGGGTGATCAGGCTGACACCCGCCTCCACCCCGGATTCACTCGCGGTGAGGCATCCGGCGGAGAGGAGCATGCAGGCGAAGAGAAGAAGAACTATCCTGTGCATGGCTATTGATCTCTGCAACGGGAGGAATAAACCCGATCATCTGCGCCTGATACGCGGTTGGAACAATTTAGCCGCCCGGTTCAGGCTTTTCGGAGGGTGAACCGGAACGCCGTCCCCTCCTCCGGGCAGCCCGCTACGCAGTCCTCGGCCCAGATCCTGCCGCCGTAGCGCGCAGTAAGCATCCGGCAGATCGAGAGGCCGAGGCCCTGGCTCCCCCGCCTGCCCCCCTCCCGCTCGAACCGGAAGAAGATCGTCTCCTTCGCGTCGTCCGGGACACCGGGGCCGGTGTCGGCAACCGTGACGATGACAGTCTTTTCATCCAGGTCCTCGACCGCCACCGTGACCTCGACGCCCGGCCCCCCGTGCTTTGCGGCGTTGCCGATCAGGTTCGTGAGGACCTCCGGCAGGAGGTCGTCGGCGAAGACCGCCACAGGGAGCCCGTCGTAGCGGATGCGGAGGTCGGGGAAGTGGGCGATCTCCTCCCGGATCAGGTCGTCGAGGTCAACGGGTGCAAGTCCGGCCCGGCACTCGCGGATCTTGCGGATAGTGGCGACGTTTGCGGTGATCTCGATGCTCTTTCTGATCCCGTCTTTCAGTTTCCGGGCGTGGCGGGCCGGTTCCCCCTCGAGTTCGTCGATGAGAAGATCAGCGTAGATGTTTGTGACGTTGTCGGCGTTCCGGATATCGTGGGTGAGGATATCGAGGTAGAGGTTCGCCTCCTGGTTTGCCGCTTCAAGCCTCCGGTAGAGCATCCCCCGCATGATGCCGGCCCCGATCTCCCGGCCGACCGCCTCGAGAAGCGCACACTCGTCGTGGGAGAAAAATCCCCGGTCCCTGCTCCCGATGAGGAGCACTCCGACGACGTCGGACTCGACGACAAGCGGGATGCAGGCGAGTGCGGCAAGCCCGAGTTCCCGGAGGAGACGGGAGGCGGAGGAGTCCGCCTCCCGGTCCTGTTCGAGGTAGCAGGGAAGGCCGGCGGCCAGGGTGCCGGCGAATGACGACCCGAGCATGCTCCCCGCCCGCTCCAGGCAGAGATCCGGCATGTTCCGCCGGCACTGGAGCGTGGTCTCTCTCTGCACGGGATCGATACGGTAGATAGCGCCGCCATCGTAGCCGAGGAGGTCGAGCGTCTGGTTGAGTGCCGTCTCCAGCAGTTCTCCCGGCAGATGGGTCGATGCGGATGTGCCGATGATCCGGTTAAGCAGCAGGAGATGCCGGTTCCTTGCCTGCAACTGCTCCTCCGCGTGCTTCCGGTGGGTGACATCCCGCATAACGACCTGGACCGCGGCCCGGCCCTCGATAAACGTCCGCGTGCCCCTCCCCTCGATGGGAACCGTCGTCCCGTCGAGCCTGACGACCCGCAGTTCAGCAAGCGGCGTCTCCTCGCCCTGCAGATCACGCACGCCGAGGGACTGGACAGCATCGCGGACTTCCGGGTGGACGATATCAAGGATAGCCGTCCCGAGGACCTCCTCGGGGCTTGAAGCGCCGAGCAGCCTCATGCCGGCGGGGTTGATGTATACGATATTCCCGTCGCGGTGGATCAGGATAGCCTCGGCGGAGAGCTCGACGAGCGAGCGGTACTTCTCCTCGCTCTCCCGGAGCTGTGCCTCCATCCTTTTTAAGGGGGTGATCTCCTGGACCCCGGCAAGGAACCCCCGGCAGGTGCCGTCGGCGTCGCAGATCGGGGTGGTTGCCATCAGCGTATGGACCCGGGCACCGTTTTTATGGACGAGCTCGAACTCGAAGACCTCGCGCACGTTCTGGCCCAGGCTCTGCAGGTATCCTCTCATGCACCCGGCACCCTCCTCGTCGGCGAAGAGACAGACCGGCGTTCCGACGATCTCGGCGACCGGGTAGCCGATGATATCGGCCATCCTCTGGTTGGCAAAGACCACGACACCCTCTCTGTCGATCAGTCCGATGCCCTCGTTGAGGTTCTCGACGAGGAACCGGTACCGATCCTCGCTCTCCTGCAGGATCTCCTCTATCTGCCTCTGTCTTCCGTGACCGTTGCCCCGGAGGATCGGTGTGTCGGCGATGGAATCGGCCTGGAGATTTGAAGAGAGGCGGATGATCCGGTTGCCGCGAAACGGACCTTCACGAACGGTCCGGCACGAGCAGCGGACCCGCTCTTCCCCGCCACCGGGCGACCGCAGTGTGCAGAGGATATCGGCAGCCCCGGAGCAGTCCGAGAGGGACGCCAGGACCTCCGCCCCGCCCGATTCCTCGCAGATCCGGGGGATCAGGGTCCCGCGGACGAACGTATCCGCATCGGTCCCAAAGAGTGCATTCCCGTCGATCGCAAGGAGGTGCTGGAGATGCCTGTTGATGCAGACCACCCGGTTGTCGGGACCGACGATGAGCAGCCCCTCGTCGAGCGCATCCATGATGCCGGAGAGCGCGAGGACATCGCCATGTGTGGGTGTGCATTCATGCATCGGCCGGGACCACCTTCCTTTTCTCCAGGAGGAGTATCATCACCATGTACAGATAAAATGTTCCCGCACACTTCAGACAGATCAGGACCGTATCCGGAGGAATTTAGGGGTCCTAGCGCATCTGTGGGCAGGTTCATCCGAGCACGGGCAGTATACTCTTTTTCTGAAGGTATAAATCTGTTCATTTATTCCTGCAGGTATCCATTGTCCTTGAGACAATGGCTACGCCCCCACTACGTCACCGCAACTGCGCGCGGCCGGCCGTGGGCAGCCGGTATATTTACATCCCGCGAGAGCGGCATCACCCCCATGGACGGGTACGTGTACCAGGACGGCCGTCAGGTCCTACACGGCGAGACCGACGAAGAGGAGCCGGTGGAGAGGGGCTGAGATGGACCACGATCACGGGGCGACCGGAGATCGCCACGAAACGCCGCCGGAGACCCACCGGCCCGGGGGCGGCCGGGGCGGTGCTGATGAGCGCAAGCACCGTGATCGTCGCCATCAACGCCCGGCTGCTTCGGGTATAGGAACGGTCTCTGTACCACCGCCCGGGTGATTGATTGAACCGGGAAGTTCCATGCGGTCAAATAGGAGAGGATCGTCAGTATCTATCGGAGACGAGTTAACCTATGAAACGCGACACTACAATCCGCATCTTCTCCCTGCTGATCGTCCTTGCCGTGGTGGTCCCTGCCGTGCAGGCCGCCCTTGTCATCGACGCAGGGAACGACCGCACCGCACTCGCCGGCGAGCCGATCACCATCCTCGCTGCATACAACGACACGGACGTTTTCGACGCGCTGAATATGAGCGCCTCCGTCAACTGGAGCACGGCAACGACGGCACCAGAGATCGTGCCGGATGACGACTACAACGGCACCGTACAGGCCACCTACACCTACCTCGCTGCCGGCACTTACACCGTCACGGTGGAGGTCGCGAACAACGCCACGGGTGCTGTCGCCTGCGACACCCTGAACGTGACCGTGAGCCGCGAGCCCGCAGAGGTGAAGGTTGTCCCGAAGACGCTGAACCAGAAGAGCAACGGTGTCATGACCATCTTCATCAACGTTGCAGAGTGGCTCGGCTTTGAGGATGCCAACAGGACGAACGCGACGTTACCGGACCCCTCGGAGTTCAGGATCGGGAACGCAACGCCGGAGAAGGTCAAGTTCAACATGAAGGACGGCGGCACGCTCATGCTGAAGTACCGGCGAGCGGACCTCGACCTCAACGCCGGTGACGGCAACCTGACCGTGACCGGCACGACAGAGGATGGGAACATCCCGGTGGTGGGCAGCGGCGCCGTATCCGTGATCAACCCGGGCAAAAACGGTGAGAACAGTCACGGGTATGCCGGGACCGCGAAGGAGAAGGTGAAGAACCAGAAAGAATCCGGTGAAGCGCAACAGCAATCCAACGGAAACGCAAACGGACGGGCGCCGTAACGGTGCACCGCTCTTGCTGCCCGGCACAGTTCCGGGATCAATCCGCTTATCATATTTGGGGTCGACCACTAGGTACATGGGACGATACGTCGCTGGAGACGTTCTTCTGGCCTCCGTGCGTATCGGGGGCGTCGGTGAACGGAAGGTGCGGCCGGTGGTCGTCGTTATGGCAGGAGAGAGCGGAAACCTGCTCGTCTGCCCGGTCTCGAGCAGACCGTCCATCGACGCGCCCTCGGTCCCGCTCTCGCTCGACGACTTTGCCCGGGGCGGGCTCGACCTCTTCATCGAGAGCTACGCCCTGACCGCATACGCCGCCACCATCCGGACGGCGGACGTCGTCGGGAAGAAAGGCACTCTTCTGCCGGAGCCTCTCGCCGCCATCCGGGAGGCCGTGCCGGCGATGCACGAAAAGAGGGGGCGCCGGCGGTAGTGATCTTCAGAGTTCGTACCGCTTCAGGAACTGCCGGATCGCCCGGGACTCCACCCATTCGCGGTCGAGCTCGCTGATCTGCACGTTGATCCTCCGGACCTGCTCCCGGAGTTTCTCCGCAGCTTTCTCGTCGTCGAGCAGGTCCGCAACCCCCATGACCACCTGGAGCGGGTGACGGACGTGGTCGGCAAGGACGGCGAACTGCGCGATGTTCCGCTCGGTCATGTCGAACGCCTGCTCCCGGAGCCGCTCGTACAGGATCCGCTCGGAGATGTCCCTGCCGACGGCCTGGGACCCCACGACCGTCCCGTTCTCGACGATCGGCGAGACGTTCAGTTCCAGTATGGCGGTCTCTCCGTCCTTGCGCCTGACCTCGACCTGAAGCCCTTCGACCTGCTCGCCCCGGAGCACCTTCCGGCACCCTTCCTCCCAGACCGGAAGGCTTGATGGGAGGACGTAATCCTCCCAGACGGTCCCTTTCATCTCCTCGGGGGAGTACCCGAGTATCCGCTCCATCGCCGGCGAGACGTAGTTCAGCCCGTCGGCAAGGTATGCTGTAACGATGAGGTCGAAACTCCGCTGGGCGATCCCCCGGAACTTCTCCTCACTCTCCTCGAGCGCCGCTTCCACCTGCAGCCGCTCGATGATCCGGCCGAGCTGCTTCGTGACGGCATCAAGCAGCATCCGCTCTTCCGGCAGGAATGGGCCTCCGGCTACCTTCGGCTTTTCGCAGCGGTACCGGACCTCGACCTCACCAACCCTTGCGCCACGGACGACGATCGGGCATTCCTGAATCCAGGCGGCTTCTCCCGGGTCACCCCGGCGGTACTCCCGGCCGTCGACGCTGATCCGTACCGCGGTCTCGTCCGGGTGCTGCCAGCCCGAGGGGAGGGTATCGGCAACCGCCTGCAGGAGCCTATCAAGCGTCATCCCCGGCACCTCCACGAGGTGCGCGACGGTGTACAGGCACCGGAGTTCGTCCATCCGCTTCTTCAGTTCGTGCGTCTTCTCGCGGAGCGCCTCCTCCGCCCGGTCCCTCTCGGTCACATCGAAGGCTGTCCCGGTGACGCCGACAACCTTCCCCTCCGCGTCCAGGAGCGGCTTTAACGTCAGGTCCCGGATGCGCGGACCGTCCGGGACGATGAACGTCACCGCCGCCCGCACGGTCTCTCCCGTCTCCAGGGCCCGGCGCTTGAGCGCGGTAAGAAGCGCGGCATTTTCAGGAAAGGCCTCCTCGTCCCGCATGCCGATGATGGAGGTATCCGTGGACCCCAGCTGCTGGTTGTACGACCAGATGTAGCGGAGGTCCTCATCCTGCGCAAAGACGACCACCGGCGACTGGTCGAGCGCGGCTTTGAAGTGGTGCGCATGCAGATCTGCGGTGGCATCCCGGATCCTGATGAGCCGCTGCCCGTCGGGGACCGGTACGCCCGAGATCGAGAGCCAGCGCCGGGCGCCGTCGGGTCTCCGGGCACGGCAGAGGAGGGCAGGAAAGTCTGCACCGTTCTCCAGAGCCTCCAGAAGCAGCCTTGCGGGGGCTTCATCATCGAGGGTCGGCAGAAGGTGCTCATCGAAGAGAGAGCGTACGTCCGTCCCGACGGCGTCTTCCTCTCCGATGGCAAGAGTCCGTGCAAGGGCCGGGTTGTACCAGCTGACCCTCCGGTCATCGCTTACCACGAGAAGGCCGTCCTCGAGAGCGTCAAGCACCGCGCGATCGCAGAGTGCCCGGTCCTGATCTGAGTCTGTCATTTCCCACCGGCGCTGGAGTGCAGTTGCTGTAGTGGTTGTGCTCCAGGGGGATAAAAAAGATTACTACCCGGGTTGTGGGCAGAAATCAGGTTTTTCTCAGTCATTTAAGTGTTTTTTCGGCATCCCTGTCTCGTAAACGCCGGGCCCGGGTGCATCGTTCCGGGTAAGAGACCCGGCCAACAGGTCCACTCAGATATAAATAGCAGAGGCGAGCCGTAGAGAGTTGTATGATGACGGCGACAGAGCCAATCGAGATCTTCTCCGTGATCCGGGAGCGCCGGAGCGTCAGGAACTACACCGACCGGGCGGTTCCGGATGAGGCCCTCAGGGCGATCATCGCCGCGGGCGTCCAGGCCCCGACCGCTCTCGGGCTTCAGCCCTGGCAGTTCGTGGTCGTGAGAGACCGGGATCTGATGCAGCGGGCGTCCGACTACTGCAAGCCGATCCTGGTGGAGAAGGTCGGAGAAGAGTCCCGCCCGGGGACGGAAGAGTTTCTTTCGGCGCTCAAGAGCCCGGAGTTCAACATCTTCTACAACGCCCCGGTGCTGGTCCTGGTCCTCGGCGCCCGGGAGGTCGTATCAAGCGTCCTCGATTGCACGCTCTGTGCGGAGAATATGATGCTTGCCGCCTGGGCGCTCGGGATCGGCAGTTGCTGGATCGGCTCCGCCGCCCTCGTCCAGCAGAACCCCGACCTCCTCGCGGTGCTGAAGGTCCCGGACGATCACCAGATCGTGGCGCCGCTGATCTTCGGGTATCCCGCCCCCCTCCTGCAAAAACCGGAACGGCGGGAACCCCGGATCACCTGGATCCCCTGACCGCCCGGCGTTCACCCGGTCGCGGGACACGCAACCGCTTCCGCCGGGACGATCGGGAGCGTGATCCGCCGCGCTTCCCGAACAAGCGTCAGGGTTGCCGGCTCCGCGATCGGCCAGGTGGCGAGGAACCGGTGCAGGTCGTCCACGCACGCAACGTCGGTCTCGTTGATTGCGACGATCAGGTCTCCCGGCCGGAGCCCTGCCCGACCGGCGGGGCCTGCCCGGGTCACCGAGACGACCTCGACTGCGTGGCTCCCGGTAAGCCCGAGTTTCAGGACGAGCGGCTGCTCCAGCGGCCGTGACTGGCCGGCAATGCCGAGGTATCCGCGCCGCACCCTGCCGTCGGCGACGAGCTGCGGGAGGACCCAGGCTGCGGTGTTCGAGGGGATCGAGAAGCAGATTCCCTGGGCCGTCGGGATGATGGCCGTGTTGATGCCGATGACCCGGCCGCGCGAGTCCACCAGCGGACCGCCGGAGTTGCCGGGATTCAAGGGGGCGGTGTGCTGGATGATGTTCTCGATCAGGCGGCCGTCCCGGCTCCGGAGCGCCCGCCCGAGAGCGCTCAGGACTCCCGTCGAGACGGTCGAGTCGAAGCCGAGCGGGTTGCCGATGGCTATCGCGAGCTGGCCGACCGCGAGCGTCCCCGAGTCGCCGAACGGCGCGTAGTCGTGGAGATAGAGACCGACCGGGGGACGACCACCTGCCGCTACTACGAGGCCGAGGGGGCAAGAAATGGTGTCGTCATGGTCGGCGGGACCGGGGGCGGGTTCGATACCCCGGGTCGGGATCTCTACCCGCGACTGGCAAAAGACCTCTCAGATGACAGGATCAGCACACTCCGGATACAGTACCGGCACCCGACAAACCTCGTGGAGTCGGCCGTCGATACGGTCCTCGGCACGCGCTATCTTGAAAGCCAGGGTGTCTCAGCCGTCGGGCTGGTCGGGCACTCGCTCGGGGGAGCGGTGGTGATCCAGGCGGCGGCAAGCGACCCCGCGGTCAGGGTCGTCGTCACCATCGCGACGCAGGCCTCCGGGACCGAACCGGTCGCCGGCCTCGCCGGCCGTGCGGCTATCCTCCTGATTCACGGTGATGCCGACAGAGTCCTTGCTCACCGCTCTTCAGAGGAGGTCTACCGCCGTGCCCGGGAGCCGAGAAGGCTGGTCGTCTACGAAGGAGCGGGCCACACCCTCGATGAGGTGGCGGAGAGCCTCTACGTCGACGTGAAGGCGTGGCTCCTCAAACACCTCCCGGGGACGCTCGTCTGACCGGGCGGTCCGCCGCTCCGGCCTGGAGGTATCGCCGTGCAGCGCACGGGTCGTCGCTCGCGAAACCATCGACGCCGAGTCGTGCCGCCGCTTCGATATCCTCCTCTGTATTCAGCGTCCACGGGACGACGAGCAGCCCGGCATCGTGCGCCCGCTCCACCACTTCGGGCGAGAGGAGGTCCCACCGCGGGAGGATGACGTCCGCCTGCACCGAGCGGGCGAGCGCGACGGGATCGGCAGTCTCCCCCGAATAGATGAGGCCCGCCTGTGCTCCGGGGAGGAGTTTCTTCGCCATCGCAACGCTTCCGGGGTGAAACGAGACAAGGAAGAGCTGTTCCGGCATCCGGTCCATGAGCACTGAAGCGATGATCGCTTCGGTCCCGGGCTCCTTGATCTCCACGACAAGCCCGGTCTGTCCGTGGACAAGGGCGAGGACCTCTCCGAGCGTCGGGATACTCTCGCCCTCACCCGCGTCCAGCCTCGTTAAGTCCTCGATGGTATAGCCTTTGACCGGCCCGGTCCCGTCGGTCGTCCGGTCGACGGTTGCATCGTGGATTGCGACCGGGATACCGTCCCGTGTGAGGCGCAGGTCGACCTCGACGAGGTCGGCACACGCCATACCCCTCCGCAGGGCCCGCAGGGTGTTCTCCGGTTCGAGACCTCTCGCACCGCGGTGTCCGATGATGAGCATGCCACGCCATGCACCCCCCGACCAGATATAGGTGGCGGGTCGCGGGGCCGGTATTGGCCCGACGTTTGCTGTGAAAAGAGTTACTTAACCCTTCCAGGTTCCCGGCTTCCGTCCGCTGCAGACCGGTACGACTTCTCCTGGAACATCTTGACGAACGGACGGTCTCTCTTCCTCCGGTATCTCCACTCACTTCTGTCCACCGTGCACCTGCATACCGGACGCACGCCCTGCAGGGGCGCCACCGGACCAAACGGTTTCGGTCGGCCGGGAGTAAGAGCCGGCAGGTGCCGGAGCCGGCACCTGCGGAAAAAAGTTACTTATTCTGGATCTTGTTGAACTCGGACTTCACGTCTTCCGGATCGGTATACTGCCGGTCTTCGAACTGGTTGAGCGCATCGAGAACGATCTGAGGCGCATCGGTCCCCTTCGCGCGGGAAATAAGGTCGTTCTTCGATGCGGGGAAGTTTATGCCGGAGGTGCTCACCTCGATGATCTGTGGGTCGAGTTCCTTTATGGTTCCGGCGACTTTTGACATCCCGCCCATGGCGGATTCTTTCATGCCTTTCATAGTTCTCACCATCTGGTCTCTGCTCCCTTCCGGGAGACGACCCCTGGTGGATAAAATGTAATAAATATCTATCGCCCGCACGGCGGCAAGGGTCACCCCGTATCGGCCGGACCGCTCTTGACCGGGGAGAGCCTTGAGGTTAGGCCGGAGGTTCTGGGGCCGACCTGTGCACCCGCTCCATTCTCCCGGGATTCCAGCAACACTTAAGTAGGTGAGGATGGGGAAGAATGAGTATGCCACCTGCACCCGAAATCAGGATCCCTCTCGATGTGCCCCCCGAGGAGCAGGAGAGGTACCGGGAGAACTATCGGACGATCACGCACGACACCGGGAGACTGATGCTCTTTGCCGGAGACCAGAAGATCGAGCACCTCAACGACGACTTTTTCGGCGAAGGCATCCACCCCGAGGATGCCGACCCCGAACACCTCTTCCGGATTGCGAGCCGGGCGAGGATCGGGGTCTTTGCGACGCAACTCGGGATGATCGCCCGGTACGGTGCGGATTACCGGGACGTGCCGTACCTCGTCAAACTCAACTCCAAGACGAACCTTGTCGGGACGTCCCAGCGGGACCCGCTCAGCTCGGAGCTGCACCACGTCCGGCAGGCCGTCGACCTCCGGGACAAGACGGGGCTCTCGATCCTCGGGGTCGGCTACACGGTCTACCTCGGGAGCGAGTACGAGCCGATGATGCTCTACCAGGCGGCCCAGATCATCAACCATGCGCACCAGAACGGCCTCGTCACCGTGCTCTGGATGTATCCCCGGGGCAAGGCGGTCAAGGACGAGCGGGACCCGCACCTGGTCGCGGGCGCGGCGGGTGTCGCCGCGACCCTCGGGAGCGACTTTGCAAAGGTGAATCCGCCAAAGGTGGGCAAGTCGGTCGATGCTGCGCTGCTCCGCGAGGCGGTGGCGGCTGCAGGCAGGACGGGCGTGGTCTGTGCGGGCGGGTCGCACGCCAGCATGCCGGAGTTCCTACAGCAGCTCCACGACCAGATCCACATCGGCGGCACGGTCGGGAACGCGACCGGCAGGAACATCCACCAGCGGTCGCTCGACGAAGCTGTCCGGTTCTGCAACGCGATATCGGCGATCACCCTCGACGATGCAAGCGTGGATGAAGCAAACAAGATCTGCGTGGAAGGCAGGTGCTAGGATGACGACAGTCGGCGTACTGACGGGAGGAGGAGACTGCCCGGGCCTGAACGCGGTGATCCGGGCGGTCGTGCGGGCGGGGGCAAAACACGGGTTCGACACGATCGGGATCCGGGACGGATGGCACGGGCTGGTTGCCGGGAACGTCGAGCCGCTCACCGATTACTCGGTGACCGGGATCCTCCCCAAGGGCGGGACGATCCTCGGGACGTCGCGGACGAACCCCTTCAAGAGCGAGGCCGACGTCCAGCGGCTGCGGGACAACATCAGGAAGTTCGGGATCGATGCGATTGTCGCGATCGGCGGCGAGGATACCCTCGGTGTCGCGAACAAACTCGCAAAGATGGGTATCCCGGTGGTGGGGGTGCCCAAGACCATCGACAACGACGTCGGCGCGACCGACTACACGTTCGGGTTCGACACCGCCGTCGCCACCGTCACCGAGGCGATTGACCGCCTCCACACGACGGCGGAGTCGCACCACCGGATCATGGTGGTGGAGGTGATGGGCCGGCATGCCGGATGGATCGCGACCATGGCCGGGATCGCAGGCGGGGCCGACGAGATCCTCATCCCGGAGATCCCGTTCGACCTCGATGAGGTTACCCACCATCTCCGGGCACGCTACGAGAAGGGAAAGAAGTTCAGCATCGTCGTGGTCGCCGAAGGCGCCCAGCCGAAGGGAATGGCGGAAGCGATCGCACAATCCGCCCGGACGGACGAGTTCGGCCACGTGATGCTCGGCGGCGTCGGCACGTTGCTGCGCGCCGAACTGGAAAAGAGGCTCGATATGGAGGTCCGGGTGACGGTCCTCGGGCACGTCCAGCGCGGCGGTTCTCCGACGGCGCACGACCGGGTGCTCGCGACCCGGTTCGGGGTGGCGGCGGCGGACCTCATCAAGGAGAAGGACTTCGGGAAGATGGTCGCGCTCCGGGGGGACGATATCGTCGCGGTCCCGCTCGAGGAGGCGGTGGCGAACCTCAAGACCGTGGATATGGACCTCTACAAGATGGCAAGCATCTTTTATGGGGGGTGACGGGGGCCTCTCTTTCGAACCCCACCCCGCCCGCGCTTCGCAGTACACTTCTTCCCAGCGAAACCCGGGTGGGAGCCGGGGTGAGGGGGCATTCTTTGCCCGGAAGCCTGCCCCCTGATATCCTTTCAAGATTCAAGCTCGTCCGATCGCCGGGAGAGACTCCTTCGAAAATTGAGCTGGAAAAAGAGATGAGGGCATAATTGTCGATTTCCATGATCAAACCCATAATTCCCAGGATTTTGCGATTGTTCCGGAACAATCCCATTCTCTGCCAGCGGCACAATCGTTATTGATTGTTAGATCTAACGTACCTCTATGGGTTCCCTGTCGGCAAACGCATGTCTTTGCTGTGCGTTAATAGTTATTCTGCTTACCAGTGGCTGTATGACCAATGCCGAAAACCGGAGTAACTACATTCTGGAGAAAATGAATGCGAGCCAGGAATACTACGATGACCTGGTCACATCGGACCCCGGCAATGCTACGGCATGGTGCATTCGAGGAATGTATTATCTCAATTGTAACGGTCAGGATGCCGAAGCTATGGAGAGCTGTAACAGGGCGCTTGAACTGGACCCGGAATCCGGGATAGCCTGGTACTTAAAAGGGGTCATTCTGGTAAATACGTATAAGCGCGATGAAGCACTCTTGTGTTTTGAAAATGCGACGAAGTACGATCCCGGGCTGACAAAAGACGTGCTGTTCATTACTGGCAATATGTGATGACCTGGGTTTCTATTGTTATCACTTTTAAGAGACCTGTTTTTTACGAGGTCTGAACCAAAAATTGGGCTTTTAAGTGGCCCTGTTTTGTTCATGGATAAGGCATAGATTCAGTCACTAGTGCATCTTGTCAGTTTATGTTAGGAATTTTGGCGTGTGGGGGCGGGCGCTATGGTCGTACTCCGGAGCACGGCTTTCCACCG
>DASQ01000029.1 GCA_002503885.1 Methanoculleus marisnigri
GTGCATGAAAAGTTCGCTATTTGGGCAAGGAGTGAGGGTCAGTCCCCGGCAACCGGGAGCCCGGCAGCCTGCCAGGCGCTCATCCCACCCTCAATCTCGTAGACTTCGCGGAACCCGGCCTCCCTCATCAGCTCGCGGACGCCGGCGCTCCGTCCGCCCCGCTGGCAGTATATGACGTAGGTTCCGTCCGGGTCGAGGTCCTGAAGGTGCTCCGAGAACTCTGCCGAGTCGATGTTGATCGCGCCCGGGATATGGCCGCCGGCGAACTCATCCGGCCTTCTGACATCGACGACGACAAAACCCGGATCTCCTTCCCTCTCTTCGATGAGGGCGGACGCCCCGGCAGGCGGGATGGTCCGGAAGATCGAGTCATCCGGTTCCGGATCACTGCCGAGGCATCCGCCGACGAGCACGGCCACAAGGGTGCTCCAGGTGACGAGCAGGAAGACGAGCGAGAGATGAGGGTCGGTCATACACCTATGTCATGACCGCAGAGATAAAAGGGATTTTGGTCCTCCCGACCGCTTCTGTCACCCATCTTCGCCGGCCGGTGCGGGAGTGGAGCACTTTAAGAGGTATCGTCGAATTCGAGCGGCGTATCATCAAGTGCCATCACCGCACGGAGGGTATCCGGCGTATCCAGGGCTACGACCTCCCTGCCATCCATCACGGCAACCCGGGTGGAGATCGCCTCTGCTTCATCCATATCATGCGTTGTAAAGACGATCGTCACCCTCCGCTCACGGTTCAGCCGCCGGAGCAGGTCCCAGGTCTCCCGGCGTCCGGGCCCGTCCAGCCCCTTCGTCGGTTCGGCAAGGAAGAGGACATCCGGGTGAGTAAGATTAGCCCGGGCGATCTCAAGGCGCTGCACCATCGCGGGGGAGTAGGTCTCAACCGCAGCGTCGGCGCTCCCTGCGAGGCCAACGAATCCCATGACCTCGGGGATCCTCCGTCTCCGGACCTCGTCACCCAGGCCGTGCAGTCGCGCGTGGAGGTCCAGGTTCTCCCTGCCCGTCAGCGCAGGGTCGAGCACCGGCTCGGGGAGGACGATACCCATGCTCCGCCGCACGTCCCCGAGGTTCCCGAGGATCGCAAGCGGGGAACGCTCGGCAAACCCGGAGACCGGGAAGATCAGCGTCATGAGAATGGCGAGCAGAGTCCGCCGGTCCTGGCCACAGGGGCAGAGAATACCAAAGACCTCTCCGCTCTTCACGTCAAACGGGATCGGCCCCCGTGCCTGGAGCCGCTCCAGGTGCCGGATCAGGTTCTCAACAGTAAAGGCGGTCATGTTGCTCCGCACAGATGCAATCAGTCGGATAGAACAGAGTCGTTGTCAATCACCCACTACCCCGACACGTACATCCGGGAATGCCGGATGGCGACCCACCTGCGGGATATCCCCCGGGGATGTGCTATCCGGTTTCCGTTATCCAATTCGAGGGAGGAACTATTGTTTTAGTATCATTTTTGGTTAGCCCTATATGAATATATCTATTTATAAATGAATATAAAATAGGCCATTTAACTTTTCTCTATTCTATTGAACCCCCCTTTTACCGTATGGCTGGTGAGACGCATCTTTACGCGAGAGAGCAACCCCGGCTGGCCGGGCAAGGCCGGCCGATATTGTCCCGGCCCGGAAGCCCTCCGGTCGAAGCCGCGGGAACGCCCTCCACATCGGCCGGGGAGACCCACCGGGGCGATACTGCTGAAACTATTTATGGCATGCACCCATCCGGTATACCCGCCCTATGGAGACCGAACTGTCCACGATCGCGATTATGCCGGTTCCCTTCAGTCCGGAGCAGATCCTCATCGCGTTAGCCGTCCTCATACCGGCACTGGTCATATTCAACCTGCTCCTCATCACCGAGGGGGTCTTTGAATCGATCGGGCTCCGATTCTACCAGGCGGTGCTGGTGACCACCGGAGCGCTGCTCGGGAGCCTGATCGACATCCCGCTGGTCCCGGTGGGCGAGGCAGTCATCGCGGTCAACGTTGGCGGCGCCGTCATCCCCCTCTTCGTGACCATCGGGATGGTCGGACGGGGCCGGGTCTCTCGCCCGAAGATCCTCGCTGCCGTCGGCGTCGTATCCCTCGTCGCCTACATCTTCGCAACGCCGGTCCCCGGCATCGGGATCACCATGCCGTTCTACATCGCGCCTCTCGCCGGGGCAGCCGCAGGACTCCTCCTCGCCGGCGGCTGCCACACCGCTCCCGGGCTCGCTTACGCGGGCGGGACCATGGGCACCCTGCTCGGCGCCGATATCCTCAACCTCGCGAACCCCGACGTGCTCGCGGCACTTGCCGGAGGCCAGGCGACTGTCCTCTCCATCGGGGGGGCGGGCATATTCGACGGCATCTTCATTACCGGCGTCATCTCGGTCCTGCTTGCGGCGTACGCGGGGAGGGGGCTGCGGAAGAAGGGGGGAGCCTGTTCGCAGGAGGAAGGGGAGTGATGATGCGAAGTGCGACGGTTCGTGAGTGCGACTGCCGGGACGGCAGGAGCTTGAGCACCGAAGGTGCGAGAACCGGAGCATGAGCACCGCAAGGTGCGAAGACGCGAAGGAGACTGCCGGTAACTATCCGGACTTCGCGTTCTTCGCGGCTTCGCGTGAGGCACCGTGTCACACGTCAAACCGTCGCAAACTGCTTCAACCACATCTCCGCACAGGCTATCCGCCAGAACTCGGTGGAGTACGCGCTCTTCCCCTCAAGGAACTCCCGGTAGTTCCGGAGCACCTGCTCCGCGTCCCAGTAGGGCCTCCGGGAGAATTCGGGCGAGGAGAAGAGCGCGAGGATATGGGATGCAAGTTCATCCTTCATCCAGACCTCTTCGGGGGTGACGAACCCCATCTTGTCCATCCTGCACCGGATGGCGTCGGGGACCAGCCCGCGAATCGCCCGCCGCAGGACGTATTTCGTGACGCCGTGGCGGACCTTCTGGTCGAGCGGGAGCCCTGCGAGGTACTCCACCAGCCGGTAGTCGAGGAACGGGACCCGGGCCTCGATCGAGAAGGCCATCGAGTTCCGGTCCTCCCAGTGCAGCAGGAGAGGGAGGTTCGAGGCGACGACCTCCCGTTTCAGCACCTCGTCAAGCGATCCCGCGTACCGGAGGACCTCCGGGGGAGAGCCGCGGAGAAGCCCCCTCCGCTCCGACCGGACCCGGAACTGGCGAAATGCCCACGAGAAGAAGGACCCATGATGCCGCGCGCTCCCGATCCCCTCCCGGAGGGCCGCGAGGATCTCCCGGCGCCGGAGGAGGCCGCGGATGTAGGGCGCCTGGTAGGCGATGTACCCCCCGAGCTGCTCGTCGGCGCCCTGCCCGTCCAGGACCACCTTCACCTCGCTTTGGGCGAGCCGCATCACGCAGTACTGGGCGTAGATCGAGAGAGACGCAAACGGCTCGTCCTGCAGGTAAAGGAGCCGTCCGATATCCTCCCAGAGTCCCTCCGTATCGGGAGTGGTCCGGCGGCTGGCAACCTTTGTCGCCGCAACCACCGTGTCGATATGCCGGCTCTCGTCGAACCGGGGATCGTCAAAACAGACCGAGAACGTCTTCTGCCGGTCGCCGACGCTCTCCGGGCTCTCCGCCCGGAGGAGAACGTTGATCAGGGCGGTGACCGTCGAGGAGTCGATGCCGCCCGAGAGGCAGGTGCCGACCGGGACGTCGCTCCGAAGCCTGAGCCGGACCGCATCGGTCAGGAGGTCGCGGACCCGCCGGGCGGCGGTCTCGTCGTCGATGGCCGCACGTGGAGCGCCGTTCATCGTGACGTCCCAGTACCGCTCCGGCTCCCCGACGCTCCCCTCCGAGACGACGAGTGCGTGGGCCGGCGGGAGCTGGAAGATGCCGTCGTACATCGTCTCGGCGGTATGGTCCGCGACCCCCCACGCAAGAAACGTCGAGAGCATACGGTCGTTCGGCCTCCCGCCGGCCAGAGGATGTGCAAGGAGCGCCTTGATCTCCGAGGCAAAGAGGAACGACCCTCCGGCCACGGTATAGTAGAACGGCTTGACGCCCAGGCGGTCCCGGGCGCAGAAGAGTTCGCGGCGGCGCTCGTCCCAGAGGGCGAACGCCCACATCCCGTTGAACCGGGCGAGGCAGTCCCTCCCCCACTCCTCGTAGGCGTGCAGGATCACCTCCGTATCGGTTGCCGAGGCGAAGCGATGGCCGGCGGCGAGGAGCTCCTCCCGGAGCTCGCGGTAGTTGTAGATCTCGCCGTTGAAGACGATCCAGAGCGATCCGTCCTCGTTTGCCATCGGCTGCCGGCCTTCGTCGGAGAGGTCGATGATCGCGAGACGGCGGTGGGCAAGGCCGACCGGGCCGGAGAAGTGGCTTCCCTCGCCGTCAGGGCCACGATGAGCGAGCCGCTCCGCCATGGCCCCGACGAGGACCGCGTCCGCCGCATCTCCGTTCAGGGCAAATTGCCCGGCAATACCACACATACCAGGAGTAGATCAGTCGTCGGAACAGGTCTTATCGAGGCCCGTGCCGTTGACGTCGCAGGAGGGGCAGGGACCCGAACCGTTCAACACCCGGTAGGCGTCCGCGAGGACCGCGGAGTTCGCGAGCATCCCCGCGATCAGGATCACTTCCAGGATCTCGGCCCGGGTTGCGCCCTTCGCCATCGCCGACTGCATGTGATACTCGACGCAGTGGCTGCACTTGAGCGCGGCGCCCACCGCGAGGCTGATCAGTTCGATCACCTTCGGCTCGAGCTGGCTGGTCTCGGTAACGGCGCCCTTGTACAACAGGTGCGAGATGAGAATCTCGGGTCGTTCCGCCATCCGCTCGAATATCAGGGGGACCCTGCCGTATTCGGCCTCGATCTCCCGGAGGAGTTCCTCCGCGATGACGTCCGACCCCCGCTGTGCAACCCTCGTGAGTATCTTCTCAAAATCCATCGTTACACCAAGATTCTGGTCTCAGAGAAGGGTTTAATCCGGATCAATATGTAGTTGCGCATCCGTGACGGCGTAACGCTGGCAATATCCCCGATGGTGACCCCGCTGGCGACCTCAAGCGACCGTACGGCATCGGCATACAGGTCATAGGGGAGTTTCACCCGGAGGCCTTCCATCTGGGCGGTCACCGGCGTCGGGTGCGTCAGCATGCTTATCTCGTGGATCCGCTCTTCGAGGATCGCCATCAGGCGGGGCGGGAAGATAGAGAGCGGGTCCCTTGCGAGGTCGTCCCGCCGGGCGTCCAGGGTGCGGGAGACCTCGTCCACCAGTTCGTCGAGTTTCGCGAGTTCCTCGGGGCGCTTGAACCGGTGCATGATCCTGCCGACGCCTCCGACATACCCCTCGACGGGCGGGTCGATGATCCGCAGCAAGGTCTCGCGGTCCGGGGCGCCGGTCACCACGATCGGGACGTGGATCCCGCGCCGGAGCACCGGGAACTTCTGCCGGATACACTCCTCGAAGTTGCCGAGAGCGTAGACAGCAAGATCGTGCTCGTTGATGACGTCCCGCTCCTCATCGTTGAGGTTTGCTATCCGCTTCCCAAACCCCCTCGAAAGTCCGACCATGTTGGTCTTCGCGCCTGAGCGCCGGAGGTACTCGGCGATATCGCAGGCGGTATGCGGGAGGTGATGGATCTCCAGGCTCGGGCTGACCACGGCGATCTCGGTCCCGACCAGGGGCGCCTCGACCACCTCGCCCGCGAGCGGTTTTGCGATCTGCCGAATCAGGTCGATATCGTCCCGCGGCACGAACGACTGGAGCACGACGTCCTGAGCCATGACATGTTTCTGGACGATGTAGCCCCCGAGGTCGTCGATCAGGTCCATGATCTCGTCGTGCCGGTAGACGCCTCCCTTGTAGGTCACCGGCACCAGCGTCGTCACAGCGTCACCCCCATCTTTGCAAAGATCGGCATGACCATCGTCTCCACGATGTCGGCCGGCAGGGTATCCTCGCTTGCCACATAGTAAAACTTCTCATCCCGAATATACTGGCGGCGGACCTTGAACCCCTCGGGTGCGATGTACTGGAGCGCGTAGATGACGTCCATATAGAGCGTCTCGCTCGGATCGGCGACCACCATATGTTCGAGTTCCTCTTCCCCGGCAACCCCCGCCGGGAGGACGATCGTGAATCGGTCGGGCTGGTCGACGTTCTCCTTGCCGTAGCGGGCCCAGAGGTTCTGGAGCAGCGGCGCAAGGTAGGTCTCGTCGCCGATATCAAGCACGATCTCCTTCTCACCGGGGTTGACGTTTGCAAAGTCGCTGATACGGATAGCACGCGGCATATGACGCAGCACTCCTGCGGCGACGAAGATCGGCACCTTCGGGTCGACGTAGATGTGCAGCCGGTCGACCACCTTGATCAGGTCGAGATCCTGGAGGACATCGGCCACGATCCGTTCGTAAGCCTTTCTCCCGACCTCATCGGGAGACTCGACCACGAAGTAGTTCAAGGGGGGCATCTACTCTCCCTGGACGAACCCGGACGCAAGCAGGGCAGACCCGACCGCACCGATGTACTGCGAGTAGGGCGGGACGACGATCTCGGTCTGCAGGAGCTGGCCCATCGCATAGACCAGCCCCTCGATCAGCGAGGTGCCGCCGACCATGATCACCGGCTCCTTGATGTCGATCTCCTGCAACTGCTGCTCAAAGACCTGTTCCGCGACGCTGTGGCAGGCTGCAGCCGCCACGTCCTCACGCGAGCTCCCTGCAGCGAGCGCGTTCACCAGGCTCTGCGTCCCAAAGACGATACAGTAACTGTTCATCGAGACGTTCTTCCCCATGCCCTTCATGGCAAGGGGCCCGAGCTCGGTGATATCCACGCCGAGCCGTTTCGCGGTCATCTCCAGGAACCGGCCGCTCGCGCCTGCACAGATCCCGCCCATCGTGAAGGTTCCGGGGATACCGTCGATGACGCTGATAGCCTTGTTGTCCATGCCGCCGATGTCGATGACGGTCGCGGAGCCCTGCTGGTGGCCGGCGAGGTAGACGGCGCCCTTCGAGTTCACCGTCAGTTCCTCCTGGATAAGGTCGGCTCCGAGGTGCTTTCCTATCAGGAACCGGCCGTAGCCGGTGGTGCCGATCGCCTGGATATCCTCACGGGTAAGCCCTGCCATCGCAAGCGCGTCTCGAACCGCGCTCTCGGCGCTCTTGATCACCTCGGTAGTCGGGTGCCATCCGGTGCCGACGATCTGATTGTCCTTCATCACGACCGCCTTAGTCGTGCTCGACCCCGAGTCGACGCCCATCGTGATCCCGGTCTGCTCCTCGCGGGCGAGAAGCGCTCTTCTGCGTGCGATGGTGGTCAGGGCCTCCATCCTCGTGAGAAGAGTTCCGGAGGTCGTCCGCTCGGTGAAGGAGTAACTTACCACCGGCAGCTTCGAGTGTTCGGGAATATACCGCCTGAGTTCGTTCCTGACGATAGCCGCCTCGGCGCAGCGGAAGCAGGTGCCGATGAAGACCCCGTCCGCCTCCACCTTCCCTTCCACCAGGGCCATTCCCCGGGCGATCATCAGTTTTAAGTCGGCGCTTCTGACATCCAGCCCGAACACCTTGACCGCCCGCTCGACGTCGGCAAGGGCGATGTCGGGGAAGAACATCTCCGCACCCACCGACTCGGCGGCATCGTTGATCTCCTTCTGGACGCCGCTGTACTCCGCGCCACAGGTGAGCTGGGCAATCCGGACCTTCCGGCTCACGCTTCACCTCCGTTGGGGAGACCGGCGAGGAACTTTTTGATGGCGGCGACGAACTGTATGCCCTCCTCCTCGTTCGTGGGATATTTCAGTTCCAGGATCGGCATGCCCTTCTGGCGCAGGGAGAAGAGGATCAACTCGTCGGTGCGGGCGCATCCCATGCACCCGAACGCAAGGTCGGCGTCGGTGACGATCACCGCAGCCTCGGCCTCCTCGATGAGAGGCCCATAGATCGCCATCCGCCCCCGGACACCGGACGGCACCTCGACGGCCGCGTACTTCAGGCCGCGTTTCGGCTCTTCGGGGGTGATCTGCAGGGGCGGGGAGTCGACCCCGGCGGTCTGTATCCGCTCCCGGATACCGAGGGCTGCACCGAGCGGCTTATGGCCGAACCGGGCCACCAGGTCGGAGAGTATGAGGCTCGTTGCAGGATAGATAAACACCTTTGCCATTCTATTCAGGGCTCCTCTGTCTCAATAATTTCTTGTAATCGCTTGATATCAAACACGGGTTTCTTCTCGCGTACGGGAGCCGCCTCCGGCACCTCCGCCTCCTCTCCCCGCCGGTCGAGTTCCTCAAGGCCGTGGGTGATGTAGCGGAGGATGCGGAACTCCCGCTCGTGGCCGAGGTAGCCCGGCCTCGCGCCGCCGAGGTTCGCCCGGCACCGCCGCGGATCCCCGGGCGGGAACCCCCGATCCTTGACGAAGATGTGATTGGGGTCGAAGGCGCGGATCTCTTCGATGAGGCGGTCGACGGACTCCGGTTCGCCCGTCACCTGCAGCCCGAAGCACGTCTCCTTGATCAGGACGCCCTCGGACGCCTCGTATGCCCTGAGCGCGAGCTCGCCCGGGGTCATGGACGGGGACTCGACGAAGACGTACTTGGTCACCGTGCCCACGTAGTCCGGGATGTATTCGGCCATCATTTAACCTCCTTCACGTATACCGTCGTCCCTTCGCGCATCCCGGCAAGGTTCCCCATATCGAGCACCTTCCCGATGATGTTCGTGCCCGTGAACGGCTCGGAGGTCGGGCCGAACTCGGCGTTCGGTTTCGTGCGAACGCCGACCATGCCGGTGCCCCGTCGCGAGTCGTTGGTCATCGCGAGGGTGAATGCCGGCGTCTCGCCTGTAGGAACATTCTCGGGGATGATCCCGACATTCTTGGCGATCTTCGGCTTGAAGAGGAAGACATCCTCGAACATGAAGACAAGCGGCATCTTCCCGACGGCATGGTGTTTGAGCCCGGTCGCCTCACGGAGGATCGCGACCGACCGGGGGGCGGCCGCCTCGTCGAGGGTGATGCTGATGACGTGGTCCGGGGACTCTGTTGCAACCTCGACGGCCTTCGCAGCCAGCACCTCGATCGTCGTTCCCGGCATCTGGCCGATCACCACACGGTCTTCCCCGGCTGTATCGGCGGTGAGCGCGATACCGCGACGGGCGGCGACCGCCTCTGCCTCGGCGAGCGAAAGACCGACCAGATCGAACTGTTCCGGTTCGGCCCGGATCGCAAGGATGTCGCCCTCGCCGGCAAACCGGACCAGCTCGATGCCGTGGACAACCTTGCCTACGACGGTGTGCGCCGGGCTTGCCGATACGCCCTGCGTATAGATGTAAACTGCTCCCGAGGATTTCCCGGCAGTCCTGACGGTAATGGTCCCTTCAAGCCTCGGACCGGAGAACTCCATCGGAACCTTCGTCGGGACCAGATGCGTATCGGCGATGTAGGTGCTGCCCGAACGGTCCACCGGGAATCTGCCGCTCTGCACGGAGAGGAGAAAGTGCTCGACGCTCCGGGCAGTCTCGGTATCGACCTCGCCTGCCTCGAAGCCCAGCACTTCCGCTTCGACGTAGGAGATGATCTGCATCCCGTCTTCGAGCGGGAACTCCGCATCGCGGGTGACGATCGCATGCGACCGGTCGGCACGCTGGAATATCCGCTCGACCTCGATGACCCGGTCACCGTCGCCGATGCGGTCGAGCAGCCCCCGGCCGGTGACGACCCTGCCGATAACGCCGCCGTCTGCCGGGGCGCCGTAGTCGGCGGTATGCCGCATGCGTGCGAAGATCAGGTGGGATTGGGACGGGTCGTAGCCTCCGCACCCGAGGATCACATCGCCACGCTCGTACCGGCCCGGTTGCCGTGCCGGCCGGACGACGGACGCAAACGGCCCAAAGGCGGCGGCGTAGCGGTCCTGCCAGTGGAGGCGGAGCTGTTCGGCAAGCCCGGGCAAAAAGAGGCGGGAGACCATCCCCGGGTCGGCCATCTCGACGACCATATCGCCCGCAGAGGTGAGGAACCTGACTTCCTGCGACTCCGCCGCATCCTCCTCGAGTGCCGGCCGGATGACAGCGACGCTGCATCGCACGTCCCGCTCCGGGAGGAGATCCCCGAGCCGGGAACCCGCCGGGACTTCTCTACGTTCTCCGTCCAGGTGGATCTCCATCTTTTCACACCTCAGGGGGCGCCGGCCCCCATCACCTGTCGTTCTTCCTCGGTGAGGTGAGCGAGCACCTCCTCGGTCGGGCCCATCTGGATGATCTTGCCCCCCCGCATGAGGGCGACGCGATCGCAGATATCTCGCACAAACTCCATATCGTGCGAGACCACAATAAACGTCTCGTCCATCTCTTCGCGGGCATGGAGGATCGAGTGTTTCACGTCGACCTTCGTGATCGGGTCCATCGTTCCGGTCGGTTCATCGAGAACGACCAGCAGGGGCTCGCGAATGAGGACCTGAGCCAGCGCCACCCGGTGCTTCTCGCCTTCAGAGAGCTGACCCGGATAGCGCTCCAGGATCTCCCGGCTCTTCTCGGGCGTAAACCCGGCCATCCCGAGGGTGATGATCGCCTTCCTCATCGCAAGTTCCTTGGGGAACTCAAGGCCGATGGCATCGGTGAGGTTGTCGAGCACCGTCCTGTGCGGGTAGAGATCGTACTCCTGGTGGAGAAGGCCTATGTAGCCCTTTGCCCGGCCACGGTTTTCGATGCCGGGTTTCGTCATATCGATCCAGTCGTCCCCGATCCGGATATTCATCTCGCCGCTGGTGGGCTCCAGGATACCGGATATGATCCGGGAGAGGGTCGTCTTCCCCGCACCGCTCTTGCCGATGATCCCGAAGATCTCCTTCTCGCTGACATCATACGAGACACCGTTGACCGCCCTGACGACGCCCCGGTCGACCGAGAGGTAACGCTTGACCACGTCCCGGGCGATCAGGATCTTCTCGCCGACCTCCCCGGCCTCGTGCTGCTCGATATCGCTGTAGTTCTCCATGAACTTGCGGGTGACTTCCTCCGGGGCCCCGATCACCTTGATCTCCCCGTCTTCAAGGAGGATTGCCCTATCCACGACATCCTCGATGACGTTTGAGAAGTGCGACGTGATCACCATCGCCATATCGTTTTGCTGCGCGCTCTCGATGAGCATCCGATGAACAAGCGTCGCGGTCTCCGGGTCGAGCGTCCCGGTCGGCTCGTCCGCAAAGAGCATGAACGGGTTCTTCGCGAGCTGTCGGGCGAGCACCACCCGCTGCTTCTCGCCGCCGGAGAGGTCCCGGGCGATGTGCATCATCCGGTGAGAGAGCCGGACCTGATCGATGAGGTCGGCGGCCCTGCTGACCGCCTTCTCGGCCGGATAGCCGATGTCGTCGAGTGCCCGCAGGATGTTCTCGATCACCCGGTCATCACCGTAGAGGGCGAACGTCCGCTGGAACATGATGGCGGTCCTTCGCATGATCCGCCGTTTCATCATCGCGCTCTCTTCGGCCCAGAGATCGACATCCACCGGCTTGAGTTCGCCCCCACAGGCAGGACACGGTTTCCCTGCCTCACCCGGGACGCCGATGTACTCGCACTTCTCACATGCGACGACATGATAGATGATCGCACCGCGTGTCGGGGGCTGGTCCACACCCCGCATAAGGTGCATAAGAACGGTCTTACCGGCCCCGCTTCTTCCGATAATACCGACCGTCTCTCCCTCTGCTACTTCGAAATGTATATTTTTGAGTACAACGCATCCATTGAACTCCATGCAGAGGTCCTTTACTGTAATGAGTGGGGTCATCTTGAGCTCCTCGTTAAACTAATTTTCTCGTGGTATCATATTAGGGTTTATATTGTTGCACTTTTCCCGGACTCCGCGGTATCCGTGAGGAGTTCCGCCACAATACCGGGCACCTCGCTGACATTCCGGATCACCCGATCCGCGGTGGTATAGAGTATATCGGGCTTGAGATCAGACTGCTGTTCGGTGAGTAGCGCGAGATCCGCCTTCTGGAAGGCGTTTAAGTCGTTGATGGCATCTCCAACCATAACAACTTTATCGTACTGCTCTTTGAGGTCTTCCACGAGCCGGGCCTTCATCGAGGGCGTGGCGACGCCGTAGACCCTTTCCCGGGGGATGCCGAGGTAATCTCCCATCCGTTCGAGCTTCGCCACGCGGTCCCCCGACGCTATGTATGCGGGGACGCCCATCCGGTGCAGCTCGCTGATGGCCTCTCTCGCACCGTCAAACGGCCTCCCGCCGGTCGTCACCGTGAACTCAATGCGGGCGAGGTCCATGTTTAAGATCACGCCGCTGTTCATGGTGACGATCGACTCTCTCTTGCAGCAGCTCCAGACCTGCCGGATACAGGCCTGCAGATCACCGATACGGGCATGCCTGTCGTTGTAGAGGATCTCTGCAACCTCCTCGGCGGGGATGATCCGCCGCGAACAGGCCACCCCGAAGCCTATCGACCGCTCCAGGAAGAACTCCGAGAGGAGCTGGTCCTCCGGCGCCTCGATGACGTCCCGCGAATGGAGGTGAAGGACGACGAGCACTCTCGCCTCGGCCCCGAAGGTGATGGTGGTGGTCTCGACCTCGGTCAGCATCTCATCGTGGAGGAGATCGCGTGCTACACGGTAGGTCAGGAGAAGTGTGCCCGCACTATCGAAAACAACGGCTACCGACATTTGTTCTCACGTCAGTGAACTACCCCCCGCTTGCGCAGGGGGCTTCCTGCGAGTGTCCGGGGCTCTCGGGGAGCCTCGACCTGTTTGTCGCAGATTGCCGGCGAACTGCCGGTAGCCCGTCCACAGGGCATTTTGTGATAGGAATCGCACCATGATATTGACCGCACTATTTTGGTCTC
>DASQ01000031.1 GCA_002503885.1 Methanoculleus marisnigri
GAGCAGGATGTAGGCATGCCGGATCGTGGAGGCAGAGGATTTACCACGGTGAACGAGGCCTTCGAGGAACGAACGCTGGTCGTCGGTAAGGGTAACGGTGTACTTGCTTTTCCCCATGATGATATATTCAACAGAGAACAATATAATTGTTATTATAATAATGAGGGACAAAAGGCACTAGCTGCCACTTGCGGTACAACGTCAGCAGTTCAAAATAACTCTTGTACGCCTCTTCAACGGACTTCAGGGCCTGCTGAGCAGGGTCGTTGTGCAGAAGGCTGAAGTTCTCGTTCGGCCTGGATTGGGCGTAGGTGCTGCACTCTTTGTAGGGGAAGTCCTTCTTCCGGGTAAACGGGAGGTAGGATCCGACCAGGATGTCAACCCCCGAGGTAAGATCCGGCCGGAGGCCCAGAAGGATCTGGCGGTTCTCCCGATGCGTCGCATAGTGCTGCCGGACGTTGTACAGTCCTACATTGTACATGCTTTTTGCATGGTACGCGAGCGTGTCGAGGATCCAGAACGTCTTCTGGGGAAGGCGCAGATAGTTGCTGACGACTCGCAGTGCCATTATCTCTTATCTTTGGGACTCATCTGTCTATAAGGTAACTCCCGCGGGGCGAACGTGTACGGGGCTTGATGCGGGCAATTCCTCCCCCGGTTAAAACCGGGGGTCTCCTTGCCTGACGTGCTTATGAAACTGATCAGCGAGGAACTCTACGAAGGGGTCTCGGTTCTCTCTCTCGCATCGAACGAGATCGCGAACGCTACACCTGGGCGGCGGGGAACATGGAAGGCGCCGAGGTCCGGCCGATGCGCCGGAGAGCCGGGCTGTAGACCCGGCCGTTATCCGCCACCGTAGCGTCGGGAGTGCAGGCACAATTCTTATCCTCCGACGATCAGAGACTACTTACAAGACGGAGCAGACAACGATGGCAAACGTCTATTTCGCGAATCTCAGGGCAAGGAGCCACCGGGAGAGCAAAGTACAGAAGATCCGCCGCCTCTTCGATGCAGCCGGGTTTGGTGAGGTGATCCGGCCGGGGGACCTTGCAGCCGTCAAGCTGCACGTCGGGGAGCGGGGGTGCGACACCTACCTGCATCCGCTCTTTGTCCGGCAGGTGGTCGACAAGGTGAAGGAGCGCCAGGCGCACCCGTTCATAACCGATACCGCCACCCTCTACGCGGGGAGCAGGGCCGACGCCGTCAGGCATACCGTCACCGCCATCGAGCACGGGTTCGATTACGCAGTCGTCGGTGCCCCGGTGATCGTTGCCGACGGCCTTGCAGGCGGCTACTGGGCGGAGGTCGCCATCGATGGGAAGCACTTCCAGAGCGCCAGGATCGCGGGGAGCATCCTCGATGCCGACAGCATGATCGTCCTCTCGCACGTCAAGGGCCACGATCTCGCCGGGTTTGGGGGGGCGATCAAGAACCTGGCGATGGGCTGCGCCCCGCCCTCGGGGAAGGCGGAGCAGCACGCGGGCCGGCCGCTCGTGGAGGGTGAGAACTGCGTCGGGTGCGGCAGATGCGTCCAGGTCTGCCCGCAGGCGGCAATGACCATCGTCGAGGGGCGGGCGCAGTTCAACCCGGAGCACTGCGTCGGGTGCGGCGACTGCATGCGTTCCTGCGAGACAGGCGCGATTGAGTTCGACTGGACGACGGAGATCGGGCCGTTCGTGGAGAGGCTCTGCGAGTACGCCCTCGGAGCTGTCCGTGGTAAACCCGGGAGAGTGGGCTACATCAACTTCCTCCTCAACATCACCCCGGACTGCGACTGTGTTCCCTGGAGCGACGCGGCGATCGTCCCCGATATCGGGATCCTCGCCTCCACCGATCCGGTTGCGATCGACCACGCGAGCCTCGACCTCGTCAACAGCGAGCAGGGGTTCACCCGGACACACCTTGCGGAGAACCTCGCCCCGGGGGAAGACAAATTTAAGGGGGTCTGGGACTATACGGACGGCAGCTATCAGATCGCCTACGCTGCCCGGATCGGCCTCGGGGAAGAGGCCTACCGCCTGATTGAGGTGTGAGATGACGAACGGAAAAGTACTGCTGCTCTGCGGGAGTCCGCGGCTCGAGGGAAACACCGCGCAGGTGCTCGGGGAGTGCGCAAAGGTCCTCGACCACGAGGGGATCGAGACCGAGACCGTGCTGCTTGCGGAGATGCACATCCTCTCGTGCACCGCCTGCGGACTCTGCGGTGGGGGGGAGTGCGCCCTCGATGACGGCTTGAACGAGATCATCGATAAACTCCGGGAGGCGGACGGGTTCATCGTCGGCACCCCGGTCTACTTCGGGACCGCACGGGGCGACGTTATGTCAGCACTGCAGCGAATCGGGATGGTCTCGATGTCGTCGGACTCGTTCCTCTCGCGGAAGGTGGGCGGCCCGATCGCCGTGGCCCGGCGGGGTGGGCATACCGCCACGCTCCAGGAGATGCTGATGTTCTTCCTCATCAACGACATGATCGTACCAGGCTCCACGTACTGGAACATGGTCTTTGGGCGAGCACCGGGGGAAGCCGTGAACGACGAGGAAGGGATGAAGACAGTCCGGCGGTTCGCCGAGAACGTCGCGTTCCTGATAAAGAAGCTGCGTTGAAACCCGGCCCCCAATCTAACCAGATTAAACGGATTTCCGGGAAAACAGCGGCGTCTCACCGGCCCTCCGAAGAAGAACCTTTTTCACCCTGCACGGAAGAGGGATCACCATGGATCTTTCGTCCGAACCGATCAGCCCGGATGTCGCGGATACGGCACCGCTGACCCGGCGGGAGATCGCCGACCTTGCACCGGAGATCCCGGAGTGGTCGCTCGAGGACGGCCATATCTCGGCCCGGTTCGCCTGTAAAGGGTTCAACGAAGCCGTGATATTCCTCCGGGAGATCGTCATCTTCTCCGCGCGGGAGAACCACCTCCCGGATATCGGCATCCACGAAGGAAGGTTCGTGGATGTCGCCTGGTACACCTACGCCATCGGCGGGCTCTCCCGGAACGACTTTATCATGGCCGCGCGGCTCTCCGAGTGGCTCAGGTGCCGGCAGGGCGGGAGCCTCTAGCCGGTCCCGAACGCCCGCATAACCCTTGCTTTAATGGCTTCTTTCGGGAGGGCGCCGACCACCCGGTCGACCAGCATGCCGTTCGCGAAGAAGAGGAGTGTCGGTATCGCCGTTATGCTGAAACCTGACGCCAGGGCGGGGTTCTGATCGACGTTGCACTTGCCGAAGGTCACCCTGCCGGCGAAGTCACGCGCGAGGTCCTCGATCGCCGGGGCCACCATCCGGCAGGGGCCGCACCATTCCGCCCAGACGTCGACGACCAGGAAGGAGTGCTTCCGTACGATCTCCTGAAACCTGTCGTCTACGACCTCGATGACGCCGCCCGTACCGCCCTGGATCCGGGCCTCGAGTTCCCGGAGACGTTCTTCCCGGAGACGCTGCAGGTCGTCGTCCACCGGTCTGTTCTCTTCCATACAACGCAGGTATGCTACATGCCCCTATAAAAGATTGTGAGGTGCGACGCTCCTACCGGAGCGAAGCTTGAGCCCCGGAGGGTTTTGAAGAACGACTGCCGGCACGGCAGGAGTTTGAGAAGACCGGAGGACTTCGAGTTGCGGCAATTCTGACCGCGGAAAGGTATATATCCTCGGCGAAACAATGTTATATACCTCACAGATTAGGAGCGAGGTGGGGTAGTCAGGAAATCCCGGCGGGCTCATAACCCGTAGACCGATGGTTCAAATCCATCCCTCGCTATGTTAAGTTCTTCAGCGTCTTTGCGCATTTTTTGTATCCTATTTACTGCTTTACAACAGTTTCTCCCTTCGAGCCTGCACGCTCGCGCTCGATGAGCTCACAGACAGCCCCAACCCCGCATGATCCCCGTTGACGGTTGAACCGGTCGGTGCAGGTGCGTGGGGCGAAACGGTTCCTCGCGAGAACCGGGGTTTTTTCCGGGTGCTCGGTCTCTCGAGTAAAAAGAGCTCAGGTTTCCCAAAATAAGGGATGGGGGATACGACAGCGCGCAGGGGAGAAACCGCCTATGTCTGTTCCTTCCCGGCCCTGAAGGTCGAGAGGTCAGACTGGTGGGTGCCGGCCACGTAGTCCACGACGCAGTGGCAACACTTCTCCCCATGGATACCCACCGGGTAGCACCCGGTCAGACACCCGGTGCAGAGGTTCCGCTCGCCGCACCCGATCGCCTCCACCAGGTCCTTGAGCGGGATATAGGTGAGCGACGTCGCGCCGATGCTCTCCCGCACCGCCTCGACCTCTTTGCCGCTCGCGATCAGTTCCGTGCGGGTGGGCATATCCACCCCGAGGTAGCAGGGGGCAATGATCGGCGGAGAACCGACCCGGAGGTGGATCTCTTCCGCCCCGGCCTCCCGGATCATGTTCACGATCCGGCGGGACGTCGTCCCCCGGACGACGCTGTCATCGACGAGGACCACCCTCTTGTCCTTCAGGTTTCCCCTGACAGTGTTGAGTTTGATCCTGACTGCCCGCTCCCGCTGCTCCTGGGTCGGCATGATGAACGTCCGGCCCATGTAGCGGTTCTTCATCAGCCCCTCGACGAACGGGATCCCGGATCGTTCGGCATACCCGGCGGCGTACGCAATGCCGGAGTCGGGGACCGGGCAGACCGTATCCCCCTCAACAGGGCTCGCATCATAGAGTTTCTGCCCGATCCGCCGCCGCACGTCATAGACCAGCGTTCCGTCCATGACCGAGTCGGCGCGGGCGAAGTAAATGTACTCGAAGATGCAATGCGCCCTCCGGTTGGCGGTTGCTATCTGGATGAAGGAGAGCCCGTTTGCATCGATACGGATGAGTTCTCCCGGCAGCACGTCCCGGATGAACGTCCCGTCCAGTGCATCGATCGCCACGCTCTCCGATGCAACGATGTAACCCCGGCCGAGCCTGCCGATACAAAGTGGTTTGATACCAAGCGGGTCGCGGAAGGCGTAGATGGTGTCGTTTAAGAGCGCAACAACGGCATAGGAGCCCCGCAGGCGCCGCATGCAGAGCCGGACGGCATCTTCCATGCTCCTTGAGGTCCGGAGCGCATCGGCAATGATATTCCCGATGATCTCGGTATCGGTCGTGGTGCAGAAGATCTGCCCCCGGCGCTCATAATCCTCCCGAAGTTCATCCGTGTTGACCAGGTTGCCGTTATGGGCGATCGAGAGGTCGAGCCCCCGGTACCTGAAGTTGAACGGTTGAACGTTCTCCGGGACCTTCGACCCGGTTGTCGGGTAGCGGACGTGTCCAATTCCAGCGTTGCCCTGCAGTTCCTGCAGGGTCTGGCTGTTGAAGACCTCAGCAACGAGTCCCTGGGCTTTGTGCGTGTACAGGGTCGCGCCTTCAAAAGTAGAGATCCCCGCGCTCTCCTGCCCCCGGTGCTGGAGAGCGTACAGGGCGTAGTACAGCGGAAAAGAGACACCGCCAGCATCGACGATGCCAACGATACCACACATGATACAACTCTAATGCGTCGGTACCTTTGCCTTCTTTTCCGTCCAGCGGTAACTACGGAGCCTCCGGCTTCTGCCGAAGCCACAGGACGCACAGACCTTGTGCTGTGCGTGGAACGAGATCTTGCCGCATCGCCTGCAGGCGATGTGGGTGCGCTTCTGCCGCTTGCCCATTGAGGGTGTGCCTTTTGACATTCTCTCTCACCTGACTTTATTCAACTGAAGGGGTAATGTAGATCACATTGTCACCGCGGACAATCAACGTGCCGAGTTTCTGCGCCGTGCCGTCCGCTTCTTCTTCTGCCTTATCCAATACCAGATTCATGTGAACGTCATACCCCTGGAGGATCCCCCGGATCTCTCTCCCACCTTTGAGGCTGATGATAACGGGCTGACGATTCAGTACCTGATCTAAAATATCTAACGGTCTTGGCGTCATATGATTACCCTATGCCGTCCTTTCTGGAGTAATATATTTGAGCGAGGAAGCTACTTAAATATAACCGCGTTGTTGCGCGAGGGTTAACACTTCCTTGAGGTCTCGATTACATGCCGAAGATCACCGTAAAAAAACGTCACGTCATCCGGAAGTCACAGATAGCCGATCTCCTGGGCCAGCTGGCCGACGAGATCGGAGCGTCGGCCGATCATTTCCGGTCCGACCGGATCGAGCGGGTGGAGACGGATGCCCCCGTCGGGATCTACCTCGTCGACAGAAAACCGCTCCTGATAGCCTCTGAGACCTGGGCCTTTCCCAGCCTGCGGGGCCTCATTGAGCACCCGATCCCCGAGCGGCGGGTGGTGGTCGATGCCGGCGCGGTCAGGTTCGTTGCAAACGGCGCGGATGCTATGCGCCCGGGGATCGTCTCGATCTCGCCGGACATCCGGGAGGGGCACCCCGTCCAGATCGTCGAGGAGCGCTACGGCAAACCGCTTGCAATCGGGATTGCGCTCCTTGATGCCGCCGATATGGAGCGGCAGGAGAAGGGCAAGTCGGTCAAAAGCGTTCACTACGTCGGAGACGATATCTGGAATCTCGAGATCTGACGGAGAAATTAAAAGATACTATTAAATAAAATTCATTCCTCACTTTTTCTATGGTTAAAAAGCTCTTTGACAGCATCCTCGGTAAAAGTCCAGCACGAAACGAAGAGGACTACATGGAACTCGATCTCGCCTCCTATGAGGTGTCGAACGAAGAAGAACCGGCAACCATGTACATCAAGATCGCCACCATCGCCGACCTCAAGGATACTCCCCGCGTCAAAGACGAGGTCTACAACGGCAATATCGTCATCGTCGACATCGGGCGGCTGAAGATGGACAAGGTGACGTTCGAGCGGGTCCTAAAGGACCTCCGCGACGTGGCAAAGGACGTGAACGGCGACATCGTCGGCCTCGGGGAGCAGAAGTACGTCCTCATCACGCCGATGTCCGTCAAGGTCTCACGCGAGAAGATCGGCGGGGGCCTCTAGTGCGGGAGTGCTATTCCGGGACCTGCCCCGCGTGCAGCGGCGAGATCCAGATCGTCCATCACCGTCTTGAGATCCCCCACTTCCCCGATCTCCTGCTCGTCGCTATCGCCTGCGACGCCTGCGGCTACCGGCACACCGACACCATCATTCTCGGGGAGGGCGACCCGGTGAGGTGGACGGTGCGGGTCGAGGGGGCCGACGATCTCGCGATCCGGGTGGTCCGGAGTACGATGGGGACGATCGAGATTCCGGAGTTCGGGCTGAAGATCGAGCCCGGCACCGCCTGCGAGGGGTTCGTCACCAATATCGAGGGGGTTCTCTCCCGCTTCGAGCAGGCGGTGGCGACGATCCTCGCGAACCCCGAGAGCGACGACGAGCAGGCAGCCGCACTCCGGATGCAGGAGATGATCGGGGCTGCACGGGAGGGGGCCGTCCCATTCACGGTCATCATCGAGGACCCCTCCGGGAACAGCATGCTCGTCAGCGAAAAAGCCGAAAAGATGCTCCTCGATCAGGGCGAAACCTGATACTTTTCTTTTTTACCCCGGCGCCGGGGTTAACCTAAAATAGGACTTCCTCTCATACGGCACGCCCTGAGGTGAAGAGAGATGGCACGAACGATATCGGTGCTGAAGTGGGAGAGCGAACAGGAAGTCGAGAACGCTGTCCACGACGTCAAAGCGGAGATGGACGAGCGGGGGGAGCTCAGCAAGGATACGGAGCGGGCGATGCAGCACTCGCTCCTGGTAGCCGGCCCCGACCTCACAAACCACTTCCTGCGGCGGATCCGGGAGCAGGTTCCCGACGCGCTGCACTACTTCGAGGAGGAAGGCGGCGGGACGTGAGTTTGAGGAGGACAGAGTTCTTCGCTCGCACTCGCATTTGCCGGATGCTTGAGCTCTGGGTGTTCCGGCCGTCGTTCTTCAAGACACCACGAACCCGTGCTCGGCTTTCCATCGAGCTGCGCACCTAGCGGCGCTTCTGCTCCGGACGTTCTGTCCATCGGCTATCGCCACGACTGCCCCCGCCCCAGAGGGGCGTTTGAGGAGGCCGGAGGCCGGGCGGGGTGGGGGCTCGCTGAGTGCCTCAAATAGGGATAAGCGACTGGCCGAAGGGTGCGATGGGCGGAACGCCCGGAGCTTGAGAAGCCATCAGGCTTCGAGCAGGAGTTTGAGCACCGGAAGGTGTGAGTTGGAAACAGGGGAGGGGGGATGCTCCCCCCAAGGGCGATATCCCCCCGGTCCACTGTATGGGGCTTTCCCTAACTGTTTCACTGGCCTTGATCGTCTTTAGCGCGATTATACTCCTTTCTGGTGTGACACTCGGGGATGTCACACCTGAAGAGGATGAGCCCCGTGACTCGCGAGTAACGCCGCACGGGCACCAGTAACTCAAAAAAGAAGGAAAATCCTACTGGATCTCCACACCCTTCAACCGCACCCCCGGCTCTTCCGTCACCACGCCGACCACCCGGGCGTCGGGGATAACCGATTGGATCGCCGCCACGCTCTCCGCCGGGGCGACGAAGGCGTAGCCCATGCCCATGTTGAACGTGCGGTACATCTCCGTATCGCTGATGCCGCCGGTCTCCTGCAGCCAGCGGAAGATGGGGGAGACCGCGAGGGGATCGGTGACGGAGAACCCGTACTCCGTGAGCCTCTGGAAGTTTAAGAGGCCTCCGCCGGTGATGTGGCACATCCCGTGGACGGTGCATGCCTCCGTCACCCGGAGCACCTCGTGGTAGATCCGGGTCGGCGTCAGGAGCTCTTCGCCGAGGGTTTTGCCGTTCGAGAGACGGGTGTCGTAGGAGGCGCAATCCTCGACGACCTTGCGGGCGAGCGTCAGTCCGTTGCTGTGGACGCCGCTCGAGGGGACGCCGACGATCTTATCGCCGGGGACGATCCCCTCGCCGGTGACGACCTTCTCCTTCTTCTGGACCCCGAGGCATGTCCCCGCGAGGTCGAGGCCGTTCACGAGCCCCTTGAGGGTCGCGGTCTCGCCGCCGACGATGTTCATATTCGCAAGCCTTGCCCCTTCGTTTAAGCCCTCGCCGATCCGGGCCATCTTCTCGGGCGAGAGCGCGTCGGTCGCAATGTAGTCGACGAACGCCACCGGTTCGAGGTTCATCACGTAGAGATCGTTGACGTTCATCGCGATGCAGTCGATCCCGACGGTATGCCAGTCACCGAGCGCGTCGGCGACGAGCATCTTGGTGCCGACGCCGTCGACCGCGAGCGCGAGGACATAGGGGCCGCAGTCGATCAGCCCGGCAAAGTGCCCGACCTTCCCGAGCATCGGGAAGGCACCGGTTCTTCGGTAGGTGAGCGAGTCGATCAGCGCCCGGACCGCCCGGGCCTCGAGATCGATATCGACCCCTGCTTCACGGTAGGTATGTTCGGCACGGCACAACCCGGAGGGCTGTGCCTGACAGGAAGATGCGAAGGCATCTTCCGTGTCGTCAGAGTTCTCCGAGAGTCGGAATTCGTCGTGCAGCACCTGCAGGGCCCGCTTGCCGTCTCCGCCCTTCACGACGAACGAGACGTTCACCTCGCTTGAGCCCTGCGAGATCATCATCGTATTGATCCCGGCCCGGCCGAGCGCGGAGAAGATCCGGCCGCCTGTCCCCGGGGTGCCGGCCATCCCCGCACCCACCACGGCGACCGCCGAGACATCCCGGTCGTAGGTTGCCTCACGCACGATGCCCTGCTTCACGATCGGGGTGAGGGCGCAGATCGCGGCCTCCAGGTGAGACTCATCGATAATGAGGGAGATGTTTGCTTCACTTGAACCCTGCGAGATCATCATGACGTTCACCTCCCGCTCCGCGAGCGCGGAGAAGATCGTTTTTGCGACGCCGGGGCGGCCGATCATCTGCGCACCGTTGATGTTGACCAGGGCCACCTTCTCGATCAGGGCGATGGCCTTGACCACCCGCTTCTCCTGGTGCTCATCGCGGAGGATGAGGGTGCCGGGAACATCGGGCTTAAAAGAGTTCTTGACCCGGATCGGAATATCCTTCTGCATCGCGGGTTCGACCGACCGCGGGTGGAGCACCTTGGCGCCGAAGAAGGAGAGTTCCATCACCTCGAGGTAGGAGATGTCGTCGAGCACCCGGGCATCCTTGACGATCCGGGGGTCGGAGGTCATCACCCCATCGACGTCGGTCCAGATCCAGATCTCATCGGCATCGATCCCGGCGCCGACGACGGCGGCCGAGTAGTCTGAACCGCTCCGTCCGAGCGTGGTGATGACACCCTGCTCCGTCGCTCCCATGAACCCCATGATCACCGGGACGGCATCGACGAGCAGCGGCGCGACCCGGCTCCGGATGCTCGTCTCACTCGCCGGGAGGGCACGGGCGTCTCCGTGGTTTGCGGTCGTGACGATCCCGGCCTCGGCGCCGTCAAGGACGACCGAGGAGATGCCGCACTGCCGGAGGGCGGCGCTCACGATCGGGGCGGACAACCGCTCCCCAAAGGAGATGATGTAGTCGCGGGACCGGGGAGTCAGCTCCTTCAAGGTATGCACTGCGGTGAGGATGTTCTGCAGCCGGGTGAGCCGATCGTCGATGACCGCCGTCACCTCGTCGATGTAGTCGGGAGCCACCTCGCCAAGGAGCCGGATGTGCCGGGTCCGCATCGCCGAAAGAAGCGTCCCGATCGGGGGCTGCTCCTTGCGCTTTATGACCTCGTCAGCCACCGCGACGATCTGATCGGTGATCCCCGAGCATGCCGATACGACCACCGCGACCTCATCGCCTGCTTGCCTGTGTGATTCTACAATGTCTGCGACCCGCCGGATACAGTCTGTCTCTCCGACGGAGGTGCCGCCAAATTTCATTAAAAGCCTCATTCTGGCTCACTTGTCCCCTGCAATTACTTTATGGTATTATACAACGCACCGATTAATAAGATGCTTGTAGACGAGATTGTGGACGCGCACGTGCTGGTTATCGGAAGCGGCGGCGCCGGAGTGCGGGCTGCCATTGAGGCCTCCCGGTACGGCGGCGTGGTCCTGGTCTCAAAGACCATCGCCGGCAAAGGCGGGTGCACGACGATGGCGGAAGGCGGCTTCAACGCCGTGTTGCGGGACCAGGACTCCGTTCAGGTGCACCGCGAGGATACGCTGAAAGGTGGGGCATACTTAAACGACCCCGCGCTCGTGGACGCACTGACCCATGAGGCACCGGAGCGGATCGCGGATCTCATCAGGTGGGGTGCGGTCTTCGACGTCACGGATGACCGGCAGGTGGCCCAGCGGCCGTTTGGCGGGCAGCGGTTCCCCCGGACATGCTACGCCGGGGACCGGACCGGCCACGAGATGATCATGACCCTCCTCGACCGCCTCGACGCGACCGATACGCGGCTTTACCAGGAGGTCTCGGTCATCGACCTCATAAAAGATGAGAACGGTGCGGTCGCCGGCGCCATCGCACTGGACCGGGATGGGAGCCTCATGCTCTTCCGGTCCGACGCCACGGTGCTTGCGACCGGCGGGGGAACACAGGCATACGACATATCCACGAACTCCGCCGCCGGGACCGGTGACGGATTTGCCATGGCCTACCGGGCGGGGGCGGAACTGATCGATATGGAGATGATCCAGTTCCACCCCACGGGTGCGGTCTATCCCTACGACGCTCGCGGCCGCCTGGTGACGGAGGCAGTTCGGGGCGAAGGGGGAATCCTCTTAAACACGCGCCGGGAGCGGTTCATGGAGCGCTACGATCCCGAACGGATGGAACTCTCCACCCGGGACGTGGTGGCCCGGGCGATCGCGACCGAGGTGCTGGAGGGCCGGGGAACGAACCGTGGCGGGGTCTACCTGGACGTGACCCACCTCCCGCGAGAAAGGATCGAGACCCGGCTCCCGGTGATGCTCGAGCAGTTCCTCGCCTACGGTGTGGACATCAGGAGGGAACCGATGGAGGTGGCGCCCACCGCCCATCATATCATGGGCGGTCTCCGGATCACCCCTGAGTGCCGGACGACCATCCCCGGCCTCTTTGCCTGTGGGGAGGTTTCCGGCGGGGTGCACGGCGCAAACCGCCTCGGCGGCAATGCACTCGCGGAGACGCAGGTCTTCGGGAAACGTGCCGGGGAGTTCGCCGGGAAGTCGCCGGAGAGGAACGGTCAGGTCGATGCCGCCCGGATTGACGAGAAGATCCATATGCTCGATGCTTTCCTGGAGGGGACCGTGAGCCCCGCAACGGTCCGGAAGGACCTGAAACTCACGATGTGGAACCAGGCAGGAATTTTCCGGAACGCCCCCGATCTCCGGACGGCGCTCGGGCATATTCGCGGGCTCGCCGACCAGCGGCTCTGCGCCGCCTCGACCGCAAACCTTCTCGAGTGCTGCACGGTCCGGAACATGTGCACCACAGCGTCCCTGATCGTGAGGTGCGCCCTGCTCCGGCCAGAGAACCGGGGGGCCCACGTCCGGCGGGATGCGGAGAAGACAGATCCGGCGACGTCGCCGTTCTGCCACACCTACGTCTCGATCTCCCGGGAAGGGATCGAGCGGCGGGAGGTGCCGGCATGAAAGAGATCACCCTCCGGGTCGCCCGCTACGACCCCGCCGTCGACGACGAGTCCCACTTCGAGGAGTATACGGTCCGGGTCAACGAGGGCGCCCGGGTGCTCCACGCTCTCCACGCGGTCCACGACGAGCACGACCCGACGCTCGCCTACCGCTACTGCTGCGGGTCAGGGCAGTGCGGGAGCTGCGCCGTCCGGGTGGACGGGACGCCCGGCCTTGCCTGCATGGAGGAGGCCCGCGACGGTATGACGATCGAGCCGCTGGACCTCCCGGTCTTGAAGGACCTGACGGTGGATATGAGCCCGGTCATCGCAAAGATCGCCCGGATCTGCCCGGCGCCGGATGCAGGACTCCCGACCCTGGAGGAGATCGAGGCTATCAAGCCGCTCCGGGACTGCATCGAGTGCCTCTCCTGCGTCTCGGCCTGCCCGGCGCTCCAGGTGACGGACTTCGCCGGCCCGACGGTGCTCCGGCAGGAGATGCGCCTCGCCCTCGACCCCCGCGACTCGGGGGACCGGATCATCGATGCCATCGAGAAGGGGCTCTTCTACTGCACGACCTGCAAGCGGTGCCTGGAGGTCTGCCCGAAGGAGATCGATGTCCCGGGCAAAGCCATTGAGAAGCTCCGGGAACTGGCAAACCGTCGCGGGCTGACCCTCCCCCGCCACCAGGAGGTGGCGAAGATGGTGCAGGAGACGGGCCGGAGCGTCGAGCGGACAAAAGCCACGTTCCTTGAGATGGTGCCCGAGGTGATCGAGCCCGACGGTCCCGTCCGCGGCGAGGTGGGGTTCTTCGTCGGGTGCATGTTCAACGGCCGGGTGCCGCAGACGGCGCTCGACGCGATGGAGGTCATGAAGCGCAACGGCATCCGGGTGATCGTCCCCCACGACCAGGTCTGCTGCGGCTCGCCGCTGATCCGGACGGGGCAGACGGCGTTCATCGATGACCTGAAGAAGAAGAACATCGAGGCCTTCGCCAGCCGGGGGATCAAGACCGTGATGACGATCTGCGCCGGGTGCGGGGCGACGCTGAAGAACGATTACGACACCCCGTTCGAGGTCAAAGACGTCACCGAGCTCCTGACGGAGTACGGGATCGAGCTCCCGGCGAAACTCGACGTCAGGGCGACCTACCACGACCCCTGCCACCTCCTCCGGGGCCAGGGGATCAGCAAGCAGCCGCGGGAACTCCTGCGCCTGGGGGTCAGGGAATTCATCGAGATGCCGACGCAGTGCTGCGGCGCCGGCGGCGGCGTCCGGTCGGGGGTGCCGGAGGAGGCAAAGGCGCTCGGCGCAAAGCGCGATGAGTGCATCAAGGCGACCGGCGCGGACGTGGTGGTGACGGTCTGCCCGTTCTGCGAGTTCCACATCGCCGACTGTACGGACACGCCCGTGAAGAACCTGACGACGATCCTGCTTGAGGGCTACAAAAAGAAGGATGCGGAGCGGAAGGGCTCCGCGTAAACACCGGGATACTCTTTTTTACCCGTCCAGCGGCCGGTACCAGACGTTCATGCTCTCGAAACCGCCGCAGATGTTGGTGTTGTTGACGAGGGTCCCGGCCCAGGCATACCCGGCGCAGGCGAACGTGGCGTTGATCGGATACGAGAGCGCCCGGGCGATGGTGAAGGCGGTCTTCATCCCGGCCGCCCGCATCTCCTCCTCCATCCGGGAGAGAAGGAAGCCCGAGAGGCTCCGGCCCCGGAAATCCGGGTGGACGGCGAAGTCGGTCATCTCGACGTTCTCGTCCTGCCGGTAGATCTCCGCCGAGGAGGCCGCGGCAAGCCGGCCGTCGGCGGCGCGGACGATGAAGTAGCGGTAGTCCCCGGCCATCGCCTCCCGCAGGTAGCCGGGGTCGCCGATGGGGAACGGATAGGTCGCAAAGACCTCCCGGTAGAGCGCGGCAAGGTCGTCGACATCGTCTTCTTTTGCGAGGGCACACATATAATCCGGCGGCAGGACGGCCGGCCGTCGTTCGTCGGCCTTTGCCCGGACGGCCGCGAGGACCGCGGCTGTATCGGCCGAATCTCTCTGGCGTTCCGCATCAAAGAACTTCGCCGCGAAACAACCCTCCTCCCTGCCCCGGAAGAACCGGGGAACCCGTGCCTCGACGATGTAGCCCCGGGTGATGAAGAGGGGGAGGGCGGAAGCGGGCACTTTTGCAAATACCTTGGAGTAGCCCTCGCGCTGTGCGAGCCCGTCGAGGTCGTCGAGGATGCCGGGAAGGTCACGGGGCGAGAGGTGCATCACGTAGATGCGGTCGCTCAGCTGGCCGTGCTGGACGAGGGTGCTGCCGATGGTCGCGACGGTATCAGTTGTCATTTCTCCGCTCGAACCGCTCCGTGTGCTCCGGGACGAGCGCGGTCGTCGGGTCCTCGCCCGAGAGGAGTTTGACGATCCCGACCGCTTTGGACTCATCCGCGCCCTCGAGCCTGAGGTACTGCCTGCAGGTCGCGCACTTGCGGTCGCACCAGACCGGCTCGTAGGAGTCGGGCTCCCGGTAGGTGGTGATCACGCCTTCGAAGTTCCGCAGCACCACGCGGTTCGTGGCCCAGGAGATGAGATACTGGGGCATCACCGGGATCTTCCCGCCGCCCCCGGGAGCGTCGATGACGTAGGTCGGGACCGCAAACCCACTGGTATGCCCGATGAGGCTCTCGATGATCTCTATCCCCTTGGAGACCGGGGTGCGGAAGTGGGCGAGCCCCTCGGAGAGGTCGCACTGGTAGAGGTAGTAGGGGCGGACCCGGTTCCGGACGAGTTTCTGCACCAGAGTCTTCATGATCCGCGGACAGTCGTTCACCCCCGCCAGGAGGACGGTCTGGTTGCCGAGCGGTATGCCGGCATCGGCAAGCCGTGCAAGCGCTTTCTGCGACGATGTGGTGATCTCCACCGGGTGGTTGAAGTGGGTGTTCACCCAGAGCGGGTGGTGGCGGGCAAGCATCGCGACGAGGTCCTCCGTGACCCGGTAGGGGAGGACGACCGGGACCCGGGTCCCGATCCGGACCACCTCGACGTGCTCGATGTCGTCGAGTTCGGTCAGGATCCAGTCGAGGTAGTCGTCGGGGAGCATGAACGGGTCGCCCCCGGAGAGGAGGACGTCCCGGATCTGGGGGTTTTCCCGGATGTAGTCGAGGCTCTCGAGGATCTCGGTCTCCGACGGGATGGAATCGACGTCCCCGACCTTCCGCTTCCGGGTGCAGTGCCGGCAGTACATGGCGCAGACGTTGCTGACCAGGAAGAGCACCCGGTCGGGGTAGCGGTGGGTGATGCAGGGGGCGGGGCTGTCGGCGTCCTCGGCGAGCGGGTCCGCCAGATCGTCGGGCTCGACCTGCAGCTCCGCCGGCGACGGGAAGCACTGCATGAAGATCGGGTCGTTCCAGATATCTTTCGCGTCGATGAGCGAGAGGTAATACGGGGTTATCCGCAGGGGGAACCTGCTTACGGTCTCCTCCAGCGCCTTCCGTTCGTCTTCTCCGAACGATATGCCGAGCAGCCTCTCGAACGTGGATATATCGGTGATCGCGTGCCGCACCTGCCACTTCCAGTCGCGCCAGACTTCGACGGCGGTGCCAGCATCGATCCTCCTTGCTATCTTCTGTTGATTGTTTGATAAAACGGTCATTTGCAGTTCCTCCGGTTCACAACTGTACCGCCAACCATATATAACAGGATCGATCTCCCGTTTACGGGTCAGAAAAACAAAACAGAGGCCTAAAAATCAGGATCGCGGGACGGAGCATCCTGCCCCTCCCTCCACTTTAAGAGCATCATGCTCGTGAAGATGCCGGAGAAGACGACCAGCATCCCGGTGAGGAAGAGGGCCAGTGCCCGGACCGAACCCGGTGCCGGCCCGGTCCCGGAGGATGCCGAGCCCGACGAGGCCGCCGGCGGCGGTCGATGACTGCACGGGACCGGGCGAGGGTGTCATCGAGGTCACGGTTGTCACCAACACCGGGCGGGAGTTCGTCTACCGGCAGGAGAGTGAGAACGGGGCCTTCATCATCCCGTACTCCACGACTGGCAGCCCCTACGACGTGAAGACCGCCGGGAACTACCGGATCGTCGGCGGGACGGGAGAGCTCACGGCGACCGAGGAGGCCGTGACGGGGAGAGCGTAGCCCCCCAGACACAGAAAAGTCGCCGAATTGCCGTGGCGTTCGTGGCGACCGCGAGGATGACGAGCGCCGGGAGAACGAACCCGGTGAGCAGCCCGACGATGATGACCGCGATCCGCTCAGGCCGGGCGAAGAGGCCGGCCCGGCACGCTATTCCAAGTCCTTCGGCCCGGGCCCTGGCGTAACTGACCATCAGCGACCCGATCGCGGCGGCAAACGCGGCCTCGACGCCCCAGGCCGTCCCCGCCCCCGCATAGTGGACGAGGAGTCCGGCGTAGACCGCCGCCTCCGCGTAACGGTCCAGGAACGAGTCGAAGAACGCGCCGAAGACCGAAGCGGCACCGGTCACGCGGGCGAGCGCCCCATCGAGTGCGTCGAAGATGCACGATGCGGCAACCGTGATTCCGGCGGCAAAGAACGATCCTCCGGCGCAGAGGGCCCCCGCAACCGCCATCCCGAAAAATCCGAGCAGGGTGAGGGTGTTCGGGGTCGCCCCCGCACGGGCGATGAGGGCCGCGACTCGCGTGAGCGCCCCGTTCGTCCCTGCCCGGAGGTGCTCCTCGATCACCGGCCCGTCACCCCGGAGAGGCGATCCGCGGGTATCCCCGACCGTACCATGGCAGGGGATCGTCGCTCTCAGGAGATAAGGGTGTCTCTCCCGGCGGCGCCATAATGATTATATCTATAACCTAAACTCCCGGAAAAGTTAGGCGCATTGTTCCACCAATCCCGTGATAAATCTCTTTTTTTCGGAAATATCTCTGTAATCCTATTAGAATCGAAAGGCCAAGCGGATCGCAGTGCCTAAATTTTATAGGCACATTACGCCTCAGTAAGCCGGACATAAAAGGGAGAAAGGAAGCGAATAATGGTGAAAGGAGCCACTATCGTGAGAATAGATGGTCCCGTGCGCCTAATCGCTACGGGAGGTTAGGCTATAATTATTATGAGAATAATCATTGAAGTCGTCCCGAAAGTGTCCAGCGATCGAAGATCCACCTGATGTAGAGCATTCTCACGCAGATTTTCGAAGGAATTGCCATTATACAGTGTCGAATTGCTGACACGGCTTCCCACCGGGAGTCGCACCTCCCAGTTGAAGGATTCTTGCCGGAGAATACCCGATACACCGGCAATGTTTTTCTGTCAGTAGTACATATATCACGAATGCCATGAATGCCATAAAGCGCATTGTTGTCAGGGAAGAGGTCTGGGCTGCCCTCTCCAGTATGCGCAAGCCGGGGATGACCTTCTCCGAACTGATAGAAGAGATGATCGAGCACGAAAAGAAGCGGCGGCTTGTAGAAGATATCAAGCGGATCCAGGAGACGGAAGAACTCGTGGAGATCCCACTGTGACGTTTGCCGTTCTGTTCAGGCGGTCGGCAGCAGAGTTCCTGAATACTCTGCCGGAGAAGTCGCAGCGCATCGTCACGGCAAAACTTGCCATTCTGCAGACGGATCCGTATCCCGGCAGCGGGGGAGATAAAGAATGCCTGAATACGGATGGCATGGAGGTATTTCGCCTCCATATAGGGCGAACGTTTACCGCGCTCTATATCATCCATACCGATACCGACAGGAACTGGGTCGAGATCACCCACCTGATGACCGTCGAGCAGGCGCATAAACGCTACGGCAGACTCTGACCTTTGATAGCATGGGATTGGTCATATTCACGGGTCAGGCTCGCGTGAATGAGCCCGGGGCGCACGGAATGATGAGTGGCCCGGGGGCAGTAGAGTGCCAGCGCCTTCATATACGACGGGCAAGGAGGCCCCCGGTTTCAACCGGGGGAGGAATTGCCCGCATCAAGCCCCGTACACGTTCGCCCCGCGGGAGTTATCTTATAGACAGATGAGCCCCCAAGATAAGAGGTAATGGCACTGCGAGTCGTCAGCAACTATCTGCGCCTTCCCCAGAAGACGTTCTGGATCCTCGACACGCTCGCGTACCATGCAAAAAGCATGTACAATGTAGGACTGTACAACGTCCGGCAGCATTATGCCACGCATCAGGAGAACCGCCAGATCCTTCTGGGCCTCCGGCCGGATCTTACCTCGGGGGTTGACATCCTGGTCGGATCCTACCTCCCGTTTACCCGGAAGAAGGACTTCCCCTACAAAGAGTGCAGCACCTACGCTCAAT
>DASQ01000042.1 GCA_002503885.1 Methanoculleus marisnigri
TGTACGCCTCTTCAACGGACTTGAGGGTCTGCTGAGCGGTATCGCTGTGCAGCAATCCGTAGTTTTCGTTCGGCTTTGACTGCACGTAGGTGCTGCACTCTTTGTAGGGGAAGTCCTTCTTCCGGGTGTAGGGAAGGTAGGATCCGACCAGGATGTCAACCCCCGAGGTGAGATCCGGCCGGAGGCCCAGAAGGATCTGACGGTTCTCCCGGTGCGTCGCATAGTGCTGCCGGACGTTGTACAGTCCTACATTGTACATGCTTTTAGCATGGTACGCGAGCGTGTCGAGGATCCAGAACGTCTTCTGGGGAAGGCGCAGATAGTTGCTGACGACTCGCAGTGCCATTATCTCTTATCTTTGGGACTCATCTGTCTATAAGGTAACCCCCGCGGGGCGAAAGTGTACGGGGCTTGATGCGGGCAATTCCTCCCCGGTTGAAACCGGGGGTCTCCTTGCCCGTCGTATATGAAGAAGAATCTAATGCTGGTCGATCGCGCCCTCATCTCGCTCCAGGGTTACCATATATCCGCACGTTATCCGCACCCGGCAGGGCATCCGCACTGCTCCAGAGCAGGAGCGGCGCCCATTCTGCCGAAACTCCGTGCTATTATCCACACCCGGCATCATGGCCGTTCCTCGCGCAGGACATACTGTGTCTTCTTCCTCGACGGTGCCCTCCGCTCCAGAATGCCAAGGTCGACCAGAACCTTGAGTTCCTTGAGCGCGGTCGTCGCCGCAACGCCGGTGAGATACTGATAACCGCTGTTGGTGATGCTCCCCTGCGTCTTGAGCTGGTTGACCGCGAGCACCTGCCGTTCCGTTCAGCCCCATCTCCCGAAGAACACTCTCGGTCAGGAGATTTACAACTCTGCTAAACGAGGAGAATCCGGAGAGTTTGTTCTGCGTTCAAACCGCAGGACAACGAAGAACCCGGTGCAGTGGACCGAGACCCAGCTCGCCTGTAGGTTCTAAATGACATCTATTAAATATCCGACCCACAGAGAGAACATCGGAGTGAGTGCCAGAGCATGTTCGAACGCATCGTCTTTCCAACGGACTTTTCAGAGCCCTCGATGAAGGTGCTGGGCTACATCCCCGCACTGAAGGAGGCGGGAACCCGGGAGGTGGTCCTTGTCCACGTCATCGACTCAAAGGACGTCACGCTGATCGCCTCGGGGGGGCAGGGGTTCCTCGGGACCGTGCCCGACCAGGAGACCGAGACCCAGAGTGAGTTGCGCCAGGAGATCGAGCACCGGATCCTCGATACCCGGCGGGCGCTCGAGAAGCAGGGCGTGAAGGTGACCGTCCGGACGCCCGTGGGCAGCCCGGGAAAGGAGGTCGTGGCTGCAGCGGACGCAGAAGGGGTCTCGCTCATCGTCATCGGTTCCCACGGGAGATCGAACCTCCGCGACCGCCTGCTCGGGACGGTCTCGGAGTACGTGATCAAGAACGCCCATCAGCCGGTCCTGGTCATCAAGCGGGACCTGACCGCCGGGAGATAATTCCCCCTTTTTTGCAGCAAAAATAAAGGCTTTATTTCTCCACCAGGCTCTCCAGCAGCTTCCGGATCGCCCGCAGTTCTTCCACCGTCGCGTCGGCGGCCGGCAGTTGTTCCGGCTCGCCCCCGACCGCGACGGGAGTGGTCCTCCGCACGAAGTTCATGATCTTCTCCTGGAGGTCTTTTGGGTCCGCAATCCCGTTGAGGAGGATCTCAGCCTGTGCCTGGGCTGAGTAGCCGGCGGTCTGCACCCGGACCGCCGAGAAGGAGAAGAACCGCATCAGGGGGCCCTGGGCGATATCGACGTTCGTGATCCGGTTGTAGGGGACGATCCCCGTCTGGCGGAACCAGACTCCCCGCTGCCAGGTGATCTCGGTCACGGTGAGCCGGTAGGTAATACTCTCGTAGTAGAGGGGTATCCAGTAGGCGACGAAGACGATGACGGCAAGGACGGGTAGTGCGATGGCGAGAGCGACGAAGCCCCAGGTGAAGACGACGACGGGAATCAGCCAGGGCAGGATGAGGACGACGACGGTCAGGACCAGGGTCGCGTAGAGGTACGACCGGAACCGCGGCACCGGTTTGAACGCCTCGCCTATGCGGAGCGGGGTGAGGGACATAGTATCACACCAATCTCAGTCCGGACTGATTAAGCCTTCCGGGCCGGCGAGATCCCTCCGGAGGATGTGGCGATCGGCGCCCTCACCGAAGTAGGCCGGGCAAAAATCCGTCTCCCGAAAACCGTGCTTTTCGTAGAGTGCACGGGCGGACCGGTTTTGCGGCGCGACCGAGAGGTAGACCTCCCCCGCCCCCCGCTCCCGGAGGCTGCCGGTGACGGCGGCAACGAGATCTCCCCCAAACCCACGGCGCCGGTACCGCTCCGCCACCACCAGCCGGACGATCCATCCCGTCCCCAACTGATGCTGCACGAGAGCCCCGATGGTGTAGCCGACGATCTTCCCGCTGCATTCCCCGATGAGAAACGTATCGCTGAAAAGGACGCCGGCCTGCCGGATGAAGACCTCGGGCTTGCAGTCCCCCGGGCTGTTCTCCCGCTCGAGGGCAGAGACCGAACGAAAATCCTGTTCGCGATACCCCCTGATTACCAGGTCCATACCGGTGTATTCGTCGTGAAGGCTAAAAATAGGCAGCGGCCCCGGGCCGCTTGCATCCCGGAGCACCCTCGATCCACAGGCTCACTTCTTGCCCGCTTTGAGCATGTCGCGTGCCATCTCGTACGTCTCGACCTTGTACTTCATCATCTCGATGTGCTGCTGCTTCATCTTGATGCGGGACTCGATCATCCGTATCGTCAGCTGCCGCATCTGGTCCTCGTCAAGAAGATCGCGCATCTTCTCAAGGAGCATGCCGTGGGCGCCCTGTCCGCCGTAGTGTGTCATATCATAACCCCCTCATACCGGTCTGCCCACAGGGACAGGCCGGCACCCTGTGCTCACGGGGCCATAAATATCTTATGGCGGGTGCGGCTGCTCACCGGGAGGCCATGAATGCTCCGCCGTGTTCGGCCCAGTTCTCGGCCGGCGGCTCGTAGAGGACGATACAGACGTCGTCGGGGCGAACTCCCGCATCACAGACCAGGTGCTCCACGATCGCGCGATAGAGCCCCTCTTTCGTCGCGGGCTCGCGCCCCGGCATGAGCGAGACCTCGATGAGGACTGCGTCGCCGGAACGGCCGGGGGGCATCGGGAAATTCTCAACTTTGCGCTCGCAGAGCCGGATCCAGAGGGAGGCCTCCGGGGTCTGCAGGGTGTCTACAAAAGCCTCACGGAGGCTTTCGATAAGCAATTGCCGGTAAGCAACAGGCTTTCCGGAGCGGATATCGATCTTGACGAGCGGCATGTGGACATTTCTCCAGCGGCAGAGCGGGGATCCGGGCGAACCCCGTCCTCCTGCAGGAGTGCTCTGACACCGGGCGTAATAACGCTTTGCTCAGGAGAGGTCCATCTGCTCGCCCTCCGGGCGCCGGTTTTTGTTGATGCAGGCATTGAGCGCCTCATCCATCAGCCAGAGCGCTCCTTCGATCCCGACCACTGCCCGGGAGGAGAGGAGGACCCGGCCCCGGATCGGCGGCGTCAACCCGACGAATGCGGCGCCGGGGGAGATCCCCCGCTCGTAGGAGGAGCCGAGGATCAGGTCCGGTTCGGCGTCCCGGATCATCCCCCGGATGACCGAGAAGTCGGTCGTAGAGGTGACGGCATCGTTGCAGACACCCGGATCGTTCCGGGCGGCGATGCAGGCGATATCGGCACCGAGGTACCGGTCGAGGAGTTCGGCGGCAAACGTGGCATACGAGTACCCGGCAGAGATCGCCACCCGGGGCGGGTCGAACCTCCTGAGATACTTGTCGCAGGCCTTCTTGATCCGGGCCTCGGCCCATGCGATCTCTGCCGTGACCGGGCGTGCATCGACGCCGTCGATCTCGGCGGCAAGTCTCTCGAACGTCCCGGCAACGGCATCGAGGCCCAGGAGCGAGCCGCAGGCCGTCCCGACGCCGCTCGCGAGGTCCGGGTTCGTGCCGACGGTGAGGGGCGCCGCACGGTGAGCCGCAGCGTAGCGGTCCAGGCAGAACGTGGTGGCGACTGCGGCGCCGGCCAGGTTGAGCAGGCGCCGCGCCTCGATGGCATTGCCCCGGCAGAAAGGGTCGGTGCGGCAGATGCCGTCGATGTTGACGCCGGCGGCATCGGGGTCCACCTCCGGCGCGACCTCGCCGAGTGCCCGGCGATATCCGGCCTCGAAGTCCCCGAGGAAGCCCGGGCTGTCGACGACGAGGACCTGCCCGTCACGCGCGAGATCGCCGATATCCTCGCCCATGATGGCGGGCACGCAGGTGTTGACCACGGCTATCCGGGGGTACCGGCCCTCGAGTTCCCGGATCACCTCCGCGAGGCGGGACTCCGTGCCGAAGATGATCTCGTTCTCGACGAGGAACGTCCCGTAAATGGGGACCCCGACGAGCGATGCGGGGTAGAAGTAGCAGCCGCTCGAACCGTGGACGACGACGGCGAGGTCCTCGAACCCGGCAAGGCAGGCGACCGCCCCGGTCATCGCACAGGGCCAGAGCGGGTTTTCGCACGGCGTACGCTGGTTGTTTTGCATCGGTCTACAAGATCATGGCGGTGCGGGGATATAAAAGACGGGGAATGACCAGGTCATCAGGTACATCCGAGGGGGCATGATCTTCACAGGGTGGTCTTGAAAAAAAGGGAGTGCAGGTCACCGCCCGCAGGCGGGAGCGACAGGGCTCAGGGGCTCCCGGCGGTCCCGTTGACCACCAGCGAGGCGGGGTCCGGTATGACGAAGGGTGCGTCTTCCACAGCGACGCCTCTCTGGTTGTTGTCCAGCGTCAGGTTCAGGGAGTGGTACTGCATTGCAAACCGCGTCCTCCAGGCCGGGCTCTGCCCGTGGGAGATCCTGACGTTCACCTCGTCCGACTGCGGGAACGGGACGCTGATCTCGAACAGCTGGCCGTTGCCCGGGGGTGTCTGCGAGGCGGTGCCTGCAAAGACCTGCTGGCCGTTCACCTCGATCGTCATCCACCGTCCGCCGGGTACGTCCGACGCCGTCAGGAGCCCGACGAATGTGAGGGTATTCCACCCGGTTCCCGAAGCATCCGTGAACTGCCGCTCGACACGAGCGGTCGTCGAACCGGCAAGAAGGGTTACATCGATGCCGTGCTCGCCGTGGTCGTCGACAATCACCGGGCCGTATTCGGAGCAGGGTCCGGTCTGTGTTCCCGACCACGACGCCTCGTGGGACCATCCATCCCATCCGTCCCTCGACCAGACCCATTCGTTGCCGGAGCCGGTGATTTCTTTGAAGGTCGCCTCAATGGTGTGATCCGCGTCTACCGCATCGAAGGTGTAGGTCGTGCGGGCTCCGACGGATTCGCCGTCCACGCGGACGTTGTCCACGGTATAGCCGCTATCGGAAGTAATCTCAAACGATTGCTCCTCACCGTAGAGAACCTGGACGTCGCCCGAGGGCGAGATGGAGCCGTGCGGGCCCGCGGTTGCGGTGATGACGTGGGTGCGGATGCCGTCCTTGATGACGTAGTACACGAGGCCGTTGGTGTGCTTCGTCGTCTCGCCGAGGCTCCATAGCGTGATTTCACGGATTGCGGGGCTCTCTTCGAGGTGGAACTCTCCGCCGTGAGTTAGATAGTTCAGGGTGACCAGGAGGATGAGGGGGTCGCGGACCCACTGGGTCTTCCAGCCGAGAAGCCGTGTCGAATAATCGGGGTTACTCCAGACTTCCGTTTCTACCGTGTCATAGACGGTCGCGTTGAACCCGAGGGTTTCCCAGTTACCTTCTACGTAGTCCTCATACGCACCGTGAACATTCCACCCCATGACAGTCAGGGAGCCCTGCACGAAGAGGTTTCCCGTGTGCATCGGGTTACCGATATCGGTCATGAAGTGGCTCGAATGCCCGAGAGACGTGAAAGCGTCGTCGAGGCGGTTATTGTAGTAGGCGGTCGCCGCATCCGTCGCGTTCATCTGGCAATTCTCGGGGGCCCTGCCGAAACCCTCCGGGACACCGGGAACAGGAGGGAGGGGTGTGGGAGGGACGTAGCCGTGGTTGTAGCAGCGCTGGAGAATTATCTCAAGATCCGAACCTTCATACCACCAGTCTGGTTCATATGCATGTTCTCCTGCTATACCTGCATTTGTCTCATTAACTGAGTTATGCACGCATGCCGCCTCGATTATCCATCTATGAGTGCCTCCGTTCCACCGCACGCCGACTTCACCGTCCATGCTCGATGCCATCGCACGGCCGATCTCCTCATCGAGCTCCCGGAGAGCCGAGTTTTCGGACACTGCAAGCCACACATCGCTCTTCTCGGGGACGATGGTCAGCGCAAGGCCGTCCTCCGTCTCCACGGCCCGGACCGGGTACTTCTTCCAGAGTTCTTCAAGGCTCGATCGCCAGACGGCCTTCTTCTCTTTCGAGGCATCGAGCCCGTCGACGAACTTCAGGATGTTTTCCTGCTGTTTCGTCGAACCGAGCATGATCAGCGTCCATTGCGGCGAGAATTCCCAGACAGTGGGGTCGATGTAGACGCCTTTTGCCATCGTGGCCCTGTCGCATTCGATCCCGAAGGCGTCGCAGAGGGCGGAGGAGACAGCCGTCATATCCGGCCTCTCGATGGCTTTAACAGTCGTTGCGCTCGCCGGGGAGGGTAATTCGAACCCCGCTGCGAGGGCCGGCGATACCGGCATGAGCATGAGCGTCAGGATCATGCCAAGACCAATGATTCGTACAAGAGATCTGTTCTTCATAGTCCGATTTCCTCCAGAATCTGTGAGAGAAGTTCTGCAGGTAAAAGGACTGTTCTAACCCAAACTCCTCACCCATTAGGGAA
>DASQ01000142.1 GCA_002503885.1 Methanoculleus marisnigri
CTTTGGTGCTCATCTGTCTATAAGAGAACTCCCGCGGGGCGAAAGTATACGGGGCTTGATGCGGGCAATTCCTCCCCGGTTGAAACCGGGGGTCTCCTTGCCCGTCGTATATGAAAGACCTGGTCGACTACTGGCAGCACCGGTACGACTGGCGCAGGCACGAGGCCGCACTCAACCGCTTCGCTCACTTCAGGGCAGAGATCGACGGGGGGGATCCACTTCATCCACGAGCGCGGGAGGGAGCCGGACCCGACGCCGCTCTTCCTGCTCCACGGCTGGCCCGACTCTTTCTACCGCTACCACAGGGTCATCCCGATGCTCGCCGATTCGTTCGATGTGGTCGTCCCGTCCATCCCCGGACAGGGGTTCTCCGACCGAAAGCCCATGACCACCGACGACACCGCCGATCTCTTCGCCGGACTGATGACGGAGGAACTGGGCTACGAGAGATTCGTCGCGGCCGGCGGCGACGCCGGGACCCTGATCGCTCAGTCACTCGCCGAACGCCACGCCGACGCCCTGCTCGGCATCCACCTGACCGATGTCGGCTACCCGGACCAGACGACGGATTTTTCTGCCCTTACAAAGCCCGAGATCGAATTTGCGAACTACATTCAACAGTGGTGGATGAACGAAGGCGCCTTCAACATGGTCCAGTCGACCAAACCGCAGAGCCTCGCCTACGGGCTGGCCGATTCGCCGGCAGGCCTCGCGGCCTGGATCATGAGTTTCATGGCCTCGGGCACGACCGGCGAGGAGATTGAGAAGCGCTTGACCCGCGACGAACTGCTCACGAACATCACGATCTACTGGGTCACGCAGACGATCGGCCCGTCCCTTCGCAGGTACTACCTCGACGCTCACGCTCCTCCCCGTCCCTGGCAGCGCACCCCGGTTCCGGCAGCCGTCGCCCACCCTCCCCGGGACGCTCCGCTGCCCCGCGAGTGGGCCGAGCGCAGGGTGAACCTTGAGCACTTCACAAATCTCCCTCGCGGCGGACACTTCTCGGCCTGGGAGGAGCCTCTCCTCTACGCAGGGGACGTGCGGGAGTTCGTCGGGGAACTGCGCAATCCTTAGGCATCCCTGCCGGGTGGCTGTGTCGCACCCCGCGTTCCTGGCCTGATTACTTCCGGTTTTCACGCCGATATGCGGCAACCGCGGGAAAACGGATGGTCAACCATATATGGCTTCGGCATTAAACGTATGAATGTGAAATCGGCGGTACTGGGAGGTGGTCTCACCGGGATTACGCTGGCCCGCCTGCTCCATGAACAGGGCGACGACGTGACTGTTCTTGAACGGGACGAGACGATCGGGGGACTCTGCCGCTCGAGAACTGAGGCAGGTTTCACGTTCGACGTCGGGGGCTCGCACATCCTCTTCTCCCGCGATACCGAGGTCCTCTCCTTCATGCTCTCGGTCCTCGGCAAGAACGCCGACCGGCGGAAGCGGAATACGAAGATCCTCTATGCGGGCCGCTACGTCAAATACCCCTTCGAGAACGGCCTCTACCAGTTGCCCGACGAAGACCGGTTCTTCTGCATCAACGAGTTCGTCAAGAACCTCATCGCCGTCGAGAAGGGCGAGGTCCCGCCGCCGGAAAACTTTGCGGAGTGGATCACCTACACCTTCGGCCGGGGGATCGCCGAATGTTACATGATCCCCTACAACGAGAAGATCTGGAACTTTCCGGCCGACCGGATGTCGCACCACTGGGTGGAGGGGCGTATCCCCCGGCCGCCGGTCGAGGATATCATCCGGTCGGCCATCGGGATCGAGACCGAGGGCTACGTCCACCAGGCGGTCTTCTCCTACCCGGTGACGGGCGGAATAGAGGCGCTGGTCCGCGCGATAGCCGAGCCGGTCCTCTCCGCCATCCGGACCGGGTTCTCCGTCGCGTCCGTCCGCGAGGAGAAGGGCGGGTTTGCGGTGAGCGACGGCATCAAGACCGTCCACGCAGACCGCCTGATATCGACCATCCCGCTCCAGAACCTGCTCCCCTGCCTCGCAGATGTCCCGGCCGACGTGCAGGCGGCGTGCGACGCTCTCCGGTACAACTCGCTCTGTTCGGTCTTCATCGGCCTATCGGGCGAAGTTCCCGATATCTCGTGGCTCTACGTCCCTGACCCGGAGACCGGCCTCTTCAACCGGATATCGTTCCCCTCGAACTACAGCACGGAAGTCGCGCCCCCGGGTCACTCCTCGGTCCTCGCCGAGATCACCTACAACGAAGGCGACGCGGTCTCGGAGATGACGGACGCCGAGATCATCGAGCACACTATCGGTTCTCTCATCGCCGCGGGGATCATCCCTTCACGGGATAACGTCGCCTACACCGGCGTCGCACGGCAGAAGTTCGCTTATGTCGTCTACGACACCGATTACCTGCAGAACATCGAGATCGTCCGGGAGTTCTGCCGGGAGCGCCGCATCGATCTCGTCGGGCGGTTTTCGCAGTTCGAGTACCTCAATATGGATGGGTGCATCAGGAGCGCGATCGACTTCGTGAGGGCGAACGGATGAAGGTCAACATCTTCGTCGAGGATTTCCGCTTCCTGCGCTACATCGGGTGCGCAACGGCAGCGAGGACGCTCTATAACCACCTCGCCCTGCTCCCCGATATGGAGGTCTCCCGCAACCTGTATCACGGCGACTTCGACCTGACCCACTACCACACCTTCGGGCCCTGGGCGATGTATCACCTGAAGTTCACCAAGGGCGCAAAGGTCCTGACCGCCCACTCGACCCCCCGGTTAAACGAGGGGAACGTCGCCTTCTCAAAGCGGATAAACACGGTATACCCGAAGATCTACCGGCAGTTCGACCATATCATCACGATATCGGAGCCCTGCCACCGGGAGACCGACCAGCTCGTCCCCGATGTCCCAAAGACCCTCATCCCGAACGGCATCGACCGGAAGTATTTCAAACGGGACAAGAAGAAGAGGAAGTCGTTCCGCGACGAGTACGGGATCGATCCCGGCCGGCGAGTGGTCCTCTCCGTCGGTCAGCAGACCCCCCGGAAGGGCATCTACGACTTCTTCAAACTCGCGGACCAGCACCCCGAGATGACCTGGATCTGGGTGGGCGGGTTCCCGTACGGGACGTTCTCGAAGGATTACGCAAAGATCCAGATGCTCAAGACCCATTGCCACGAGAACGTCATCTTCACCGGCGTCATCGACGACATCTCCCGGGTCTACAGCGGGGCGGACATCTTCTTCATGCCTTCCCACGCCGAGACGTTCGGCCTCGTGATCGTCGAGGCCCTCTCGGCAGGCCTCCCGGTTATCGCCCGGGACATCTATGAGTTCCGGGAGATCTTCGGGGACTCGATCCTCTTCTTCCGCGAGACCGACGAGGCACGGGACCTCTTCGCCGACGACGCAGCCCTGCAGCGCTGCGCCGCCCGCGCCCGCGCTTCAACGGAGAAGTACGACATCACGCTTATAGCAAAACGGCATCAACAACTATACCGGGAGTTGATCGAGAGATGATCTCCGTAGTCGTTCCGACCTACAACGAAGAGCAGAACATCGAGGGCTGCCTGCGGTCTCTCGCCGACCAGACGGTGCCGAGGGATACCTACGAGATCATCGTCGTCGACGGAAACTCAAAAGACAAGACCCGGGAACTGGCCGAACCTCTTGCGGACAGGGTCTTTACCCAGACGAGCAAGCGAGTCGGCGGGGCCCGGAACGACGGTGCGATGGCCGCAAAAGGCGATATCATCGCGACGACCGACGCCGACTGCATCCTCCCCCAGGACTGGGTGGAGCGGATCGAGAGAAATTTTGCAGACAGAGCAATCGTGCAGCTCTACGGCACGGTCTACCCGCTCGAAGGCGGGATCAGGAACCATCTCTCGCTTGCCGGCGCAAACACCTTCGCGCGCCTCGGCTATTATACCAGGACGATCTACTTTACGCTCGGGTGCAACACGGCGTTTGACCGCGAGGCGTTCCTCCGGGCGGGGATGTACCGCTGCATCGATGCCGGGGACGACCTCGAGATCGCGCAGCGGATGCGCAAGATCGGCAAGGTCTACCTCGATCCCGGCCTGAAGATCGGGTTCTCGATGCGGCGCTACCAGCAGTTCGGCACGCTCAAGTCGATATCGGAATGGCTGTATATCGTTCTCCGCGGTGGAGAAGCAGGCGGCGCTCACTACTCGCAGCGGGAGTACAAGTAGGCGTGACAGACGAGAGGCCGATCCCGGAGGTTTACACCGAAGCGGTGCGCCGGTCCGAGACCTGCGGGTTTGCACGCCTGCTCGGGATGGTGGTCACGGAGATCGAGGGGGGCTGGGTCAGGGTCGCGATGCCGATTGCGGGCAAGGAGAACGTCCACGGCACGACCCACGGGGGCGCGATCTTCGCCGTCGCGGACCACGCCTTCGGCGTCGCCGCAAACCTGGACGGGATCGACCAGATAGCGATCTCCGCGTATATTCAGTACTTCTCCGTGCCGGCGGCGGGCACGCTCGAGGCGATGGCCTACCGGGTCTCGGAGACGGAGAAGACGTCGGTCTACGCAGTAGACGTCTACTCGGGCGACCGGCGGGTCGCAACGTTCGAGGGCGTCGGGTTCAAGATCAGGGTTTCTGCGAAGAAAGAGTGAAGAGGGCTGTTTTTGTGCCGGGCGATGTTCCGGCTTTCGTTCTTGTGACACGGCCAGTTGTCACTTGCATACATTGGAATGGCATATCGGGAGAAAATTCGTGACACTGGACCGTGGAGACGACGCACCTAACGGTGCTCACGCTCCTGCCTCCTGGCCTGTCACGTAACGAACCACGGATTTCATGGGGATATCGCCACGCACTGCCCCCGCCCCTGAGGGGCGGGGGAGGAGGCCGGAGGCCGGGCGGGGTGGGGGTTACGGGTAACTCCTTATGAGGTGAGACAGGGGAGGGGGGATGCTCCCCCCTCCCCGTAAGCCCCCCCCAATGGCGATATTCCCACGGTCCACTGCATCGGTTTTGCTCTCGTCCCTACTGTTCCGAGAAGCATGAGAATGGCTGGATGGAGCGCGGGAATCCCGGCACCGGGTCACAACCCTCTAGCGTGAGAAAGCCCGAACCCTCTAACCGCAGCCCGGCAAAGATCCAGCCTGAATGTATCCCCGCTCCGTTTCCCTACCCCACCCTGCAGTGCCCGCCCCCGCGTTTCGCGAAGTACTGCTGGTGGTACTCCTCGGCCCGCCAGAACGTCCCCGCGGGTTCGATGGAGGTGACGATGGGGCGGCGGAACCTGCCCGAGCGGCCCTCCTCCTCCTTCGATGTCCGTGCCTCCTTCTCCTGCTCGGGGGTGTGGTAGAAGATCACCGACCGGTACTGCGCCCCGATATCGGGGCCCTGCCGGTTCTGGGTGGTCGGGTCGTGGACGCTCCAGAATACGTCGAGGAGGGCCCGGTACGAGACCGCGCCGGGGTCGTAGGTCACCTGCACGACCTCTGCGTGCCCGGTCCGCCCGGTGCAGACGTCCTCGTAGGTCGGGTTTTCGAGGGTGCCCCCCATGAACCCCACCGCCGTCTCCACGACGCCCGGCACGCGCCGGAACGTCTCCTCGACGCCCCAGAAGCAACCTGCGCCGAAGGTGGCGCGCTCGAAGTCCTTCTCCGGTGCCATGACAGATCCGCCAGGAGGGGGATCTGTGAAAAAGGTATCGGCGTCCCCCGGGGGGCATACTCTTATCTCCAGTCGGTCCCACGTACCTTCATGCTCTTTGAATCAGACGCCGTAGAGACGGTCGCCCGGCTCATGGCGCTCTCTGCCCGCACCGCCCCGAAAGCCAAGGGCATCGACGTCATCAAGACGACGATCGTCACTGGAGAGGAGAAGACGGTACTTGCCGAGGCGATGCGGGAGTACGGGGAGCGGCACGACACGGCGTTCTTCATCAGGGATGCGGGAAACGTCGCGGCAAGCGACGCCTGCCTCCTCATCGGCTCGCTGCTCGCCGACGCCGTGGGCCTCGACTGCGGCGGGTGCGGCTACGCCACCTGTGCGGAGATGCTCGATGCGCAGGGACATCCGCTGGCCACGCCGTTCCACGGCCCGAACTGCGTCGTCCGGATGACGGATCTCGGGATTGCGGTCGGCTCCGCGGTAAAGACCGCGAGCCTCCACAACGTCGACAACCGGGTCATGTACACCGCCGGTGTCGGCGCGCTCTCGCTCGGATGGCTGGAAGGGTGCGGTGTCGCCTACGGTATCCCGCTCCGGGCGTCTGGAAAGGATATCTTCTTTGACCGCACACGCTAACCGAGTAACAACATGCCCATTATGAAGATCCGCGGAGGGGATCTTGACCTCGTCGAGTACGAGTTCATCTCCTTCTCCCCCGGCGAACATATCAGGCCGTGCGGCCTCCAGAAAGGCTACCGGCTCGCGCCGGTGACCGGCACCGTCATCGTCGAGGCTCCCGCACGGATTCACCTCACCGTGCTCGACATGAACCGGTTCTCTCCCGACCGTCCCGGGGGAGGGGGCATCGGCTTTGCCATCGGGGTCTACTGCACCGCCGAGGTTACGTGCACGGCGTCAGGGATCGAGATCGACTACTCCCGCGAGCCGATCCTCCGGCACTTCGTGGAGGCCTTCAAGCAGGTCGTCGGTTACGAGGGCGGCTTTACGATCCGCGCACGCGACCACCAGTACGAGCACGTCGGGCTCGGGTCCACGAGCACCATCCTGATTGCGGTCGCAAACGCCCTCAACGTCGCGGTGGGCTCGCCGCTAACGAGCGACCAGCTCCGCCTGCTCCTCGGCAGCAACTTCGTCGAGGAGACGGAGTCCGGGAACGTTGCGTTCGGCTTTGAGACCGGCGTCGGGCCCGCCGCGAGCACCCACGGCGGCATGGTCGTGATGGGCGACGAACTGGCGCTCGTCTACCGGCACGCCTTTGGGATGGGGAAACAGGTCTACATCGCCATTCCGTCTTCCGATATCTCGTCGGCGGGGGAGAAGGAGTTCGATCTCCTGATGAACAAGGCCCGGACCCTCGACTACCGCGACCGCGAACTGAAGTCCTACCTCGTCCTGATGGACCTCATCCCGGCGCTGGAGCGCCGCGATCTCCGGAAAGCCGGCGACGTCATCTGGGAGATCGAGTTCCGGGGCTCGAAACGCGCCGAGGTCGAGCACCACGGGTTTGAGATCTACCGCTACATGGCGGCGCTCCGGGACGCCGGTCTCGAGTTCGTCGGCATGAGTTCGGTCGGCCCGTCCATCGCGGTCATCACCGGCCGCCCGGAGGAAGAGGTGGCGGCGATCCTCGAAAAGGCGGGGCTCCGGGTCGCGATCGCGACCGAGGTCGACAACGAGGGGTTGAGGGTCCGGGTGGAAGAGAGGGGGTGAGGGCCGGGAGCCCAACATCACAATTTTCTGGCTCTGTAGAACCTCTCCCCATCAGAGATCATATCATTGACTTCCATCCCAAACTATTCCCTCACTTAGG
>DASQ01000140.1 GCA_002503885.1 Methanoculleus marisnigri
ATAGCTTTCTTGTCGCACGTCAGTACCGCCTTTAAAAACGGTGAATACCGCCCCCTCTCCATATCGTCGCGGGAAAGCACTTTGACCGAGAGGTTCACGCCGGTTTCCAGCATAATGTCGTAGGCGAGCCCGATCAGGTTCCGCCTGAGATGGAAATCCTCCCCACTCGTGATCACCAGCAGGTCGACGTCCGATGCCGCCGTCGCTTCGCCGCGTGCCGTCGAGCCGAAGAGGATCACCTCCTCGATACGGCCGCCCCACTGCTGGGTGGCCCTCGCAAGAAACTTGTCGAGCGCAGTGCGAAATGAGGGGTGCATGCGTATCAGTCCAGTATCATACTTACCTGATACGTAAACTCCCGGAAAAGTTAGGCGCATTGTTCCACCAATCCCGTGATAAATCTCTTTTTTTCGGAAATATCTCTGTAATCCTATTAGAATCGAAAGGCCAAGCGGATCGCAGTGCCTAAATTTTATAGGCACATTACACCTCAGTAAGCCGGACATAAAAGGGAGAAAGGAAGCGAATAATGGTGAAAGGAGCCACTATCGTGAGAATAGATGGTCCCGTGCGCCTAATCGCTACGGGAGGTTAGGCTGATAATATGTATTCCGCGAGAGGCTCCGATGCTGTCCCGCCCTATAGCGGCACGGTGAAGGCCGCGAACGCCGCGAGTGCCGCAAACGCGAGAAATGCGAACATCCCGACCGTCCAGACAACCATGAAGAGGAGAACCGTCACCAGACGGGCCTCCCGGAACGGGACGGTTCCCGCGTTCATCCGCCGTGCCGTGGCCCAGGCATCGTAAATCCCGAAGAGCCAGACGGCCACGCCGGGGATGAGCATCACGAGAAGCCCTGCGAGCACCCCGAAGAGTACCAGAACGCCCTTGCCCGTTTCGCCGTTGTAGACCTGCCCGAGCCCCGGAAAGAGGAGGGAGAGCCCCGCCGCAAACGCCGGGTTCTTCTCCCCCAAAACCGGGGTATCCGCCCTCATCCCCGGAACGGGAGTTCCAGGGAATCCAATCGGTTCTCTCATGATTTCCGTACGTGTACTGCTCTCCGGGGGAGGAAAGAGGTTCCGGCCCATCCGCATCACAACTCCGTCAGGCTCATAACCTCAGAAGTTATCCCTTGTTGAGGATACCCACATGACACGAAGAGACGTAACCCCCGATGAAGCAAAGGCGATGGGCGAGCAGCTCGGCATCACCTGGAAGGAGTTCGATGTCGAGCAGTTCCGGCGCGGCATGGTCGTGGAACTCGAACACGGCCTCCATGACCCGGCGACGAACGTCACCGACGACGACCTCTTCCTGACGGCGAAGATAGCGCTTGCGCACTTAAACGAGTTCCCGGACTACTATGACCGGCTCGAGGAGATGGAGGAAGAGGCGGAGGCCTACTGGGCGGAGCGAAAGACGCAGGGCTGAGGAGGTCACCACCACGACAGCCCTGACGTGAGGGTCGATACCGCCGCAGGGGCGACCGGCAGGAAGAGAAGGACAGCCGCAACGCTGCTCTCGCGGTACGGCACCGTGCCGCCGTTCATCCTCCGTGCGACGGCGTAGGCACCGTAGAGCCAGATGGCCGCCCCGGCGGGAGCGAAGGAGAGGCCCCCGAACAGCGTCCCAACGAGGAACAGCACGCCCCGCAAGAACTGCCCGTTGTATGCCTGCCCGAGCCCGACGAAGACGAGCGAGAGGAGCGCGGAGAATCCAGGTTCTTTTGATTCAAGGGTAACCGAAGGGGTAATTCTGCAGGTCATAGGCACCGGCACCTGAAAGGGTACCGCGAGGAGAAATGCTTTGTGGGCGATGGGGGGCCTGCCGCGAGGCCGGGCCCGGGGAGGGCCCGGTCGGGGAGCAGGGGAGGTGCGCAACAACTATTGCCCGTCCGTTGCAACCATATCGTATGGAACGGCGCTCGGAAAGAGAGTGGATCAAGATACGGCAACGGCGAGTCATCGATGAAGCCGAGTACTATGCCGATCGACTCTACGAGACCCAGCGGGCCGCAACCACCTACGCCCGGCAGCTGCAGGGTCGGGGAGATGAGGTCCTCGTCCTTCCGACCGTCCATGCGGGCGGGCACCGGGGTTACGCTGTCTTTGTCAGAAGATAAGAGTGCGTTTTTGCCGCGCAGGCAGCCGCCCGGCTGTCTGTCCGGTGGAGGGGGTAAGTCAGCACAGGCGGGTGCCTTCGGCCGGGGCAATAACAGAGTGGGGGGCGAACCCCATCCACATTCCCCATTACTCCGTCACATGGGGGGATGATATATTCCCCGTACGACTGAAGTTCGAGGGTTGAACCAGCTGGTTCAACGCACCCGGCACTCCCGGATCGCCGGCTCTGTGCATTGCTTCCGCCAGTCATCGTGGAGGACCCCCCAGACGTCGACATCCTCATAACCATCCCACTTCCGGGCATGCCCCCGGAGGCGCGCCTCATGCATCATCCCACACTTCCCCATCACCCGGCCCGACGCCGGATTCCGGGAGAAGTGCATGGCGTAGACCCGGTGCAGCTCGAGGACGGAGAACCCGTACTCGATCATCGCCCGGGCGGCCTCGGTGGCATACCCCCGACCCCAGCAGGGCTTCGCGACCCAGTAGCCGAGTTCCGCCCGACCGTGACGGCGGTTGACCTCCGCGAGCCCGACCGCCCCCACGAGCTCCCCGTCCGGGGCCAGGGTGACGGCGTAGATGGCGTGCATCCCCTTCTCAAACCCGGGACGGTGGGTGGCAATCCAGTCCTCCGCCGCTCCGTCGGGGTAGGGGTAGGGGATCTCGAGCGTGCGGGACGCGATCTCATAATCACCGGCGAGCCGTTGAACCGCAGGCGCATCCGCGAGGGTGAACGGGCGCAGGAGGAGGCGTTTTGTTACGAGGAGAGGCTGTCCGCTCATACGGGTGCTCTGTGCAGCGGCGAGGGAGAATACGCCCCGGGACGGCTGACCGGCTCCCGGAAAACCCCCCAGACGTCGACATCCTCATAGACACCCCACTTCCGGACATGTTCCCGGAAACGGCCTTCGTGGAGCATCCCGCACTTCTCCATCACCCGGCCTGAGGCCGGGTTCCGGGAGAAGTGCATGGCATGGACCCGGTGCAGCCCGAGAGTCGAGAACCCGTACTCGATCACCGCGCGAACCGCCTCGGTGGCATACCCCCGGCCCCAGCAGCGGCTCGCGACCCAGAACCCGAGCTCGGCACGGGAGTGCTCGGTGTCGATCCGCAGGCGAACGCCGCCGATGAGGCTCCCGTCCTCGGCGAGCGTGACGGCGAAGGCCGCGGCGTCGCCGCGCTCGGTGCCCTCGCGGAGGGAGGCGATCCAGAGCTCCGCGAGACCGTCCGGATACGGGTAGGGGAGGAGGGTCGTCGCGGCAACGGCGTAGTCTCCGCAGAGTCGCTGAACCAGTGGGGCGTCCGGAAGGTCGAACGGTCGCAGGAGCAGGCGGCCGGTTGCGAGGATAGGCTGATTCTCCATGGATATATGCTCATAGCACCGACCGGATATAAATCCTGCCGCGCCGCCGCCCGGGCCGTGGGAGAGGACGGCACGAAGAGATCCGGCAGATGCTCCCCTGCCATATCACCTGCATGAAATCACCCCTGTTTATCTCTTGGGTTCCCATTTACCGGGATTAAACGAGTTAATAGACATTTTGGGCACTCAAGAATCCCCGTTTGAGATAAGAGCCCATAATATCACCGCTATTTGCAAATCAGCAACCTTTATTACTTTTTGTTCTGTATTCCATCATACATGATCAAAGTCGCGATCAACGGGTACGGCACCATCGGCAAACGAGTCGCCGATGCGGTCGCCGCACAACCCGATATGGAAGTGATCGGGGTCTCAAAGACCAGCGTCTCTGCCGAGGCATTCGTCGCAAAAGAGCGCGGGTATCCCCTCTACATCGCGGACCTCGCGAAGAAGCCGGCGTTCGAGAAGGCCGGTATCGAGGTCGCAGGCGACGTCGCTGCGATGCTGAAAGCCGCCGACATCGTCGTGGACGCCACCCCCGGCGGTGTCGGGGAGAAGAACAAACCAACCTACGAAAAACTCGGGATCAAGGCAATCTGGCAGGGCGGCGAGGCACACGAGGTCGCCGGGTTCTCCTTCAACGCCCACGCGAACTACAACGAGGCTGCAGGAAAACAGTTTGCCCGGGTCGTCTCGTGCAATACCACCGGGCTCGTCCGGCTCATCAACGCCATGGACCAGGCCTTCGGCGTCGAGCGGGTCCGGGCGGTGATGGTCCGGCGCGGAGCGGACCCGAGCGACGTGAAAAGGGGACCGATCGACGCCATCGTCCTCAACCCGGCCACCATCCCGAGCCACCACGGCCCCGACGTCCAGACCGTCCTCCCGCACATAAACATCGTCACCCTCGCGATGATCGTCCCGACGACGTTTATGCACATGCACTCGATCCAGATGGACCTGAAACGCGAGACCACCCGGGACGAGGTCCTGAAGGTCTTTGAGGACCACAGCCGCATCGGCCTCGTCCGCAAGGCCACCGGCATCAAGAGCAACGCCGAGCTCCGGGAGTACACCCAGGACCTCGGCCGGCCGAGGACGGACCTCTGGGAGAACGGCGTATTCGAGGAGTCGGTCTCGGTGCTGAACGGGAAGGAGTTCTACTGCTTCCAGGCCATCCACCAGGAAGCCGACGTCATCCCCGAGAACATCGACTGCATCCGCGCCCTGATGGGAACGGTGAAGGATCCGGAAGAGTCCATCCGGATGACCAACAAAGCGCTCGGCCTCGTCGCCATCGGGTGAACGGCGGAGCAGGGGAGGAAGAAGCATTAACTCCCCGGCAAACCCATTCCTTTTAATGGATCCGTACGAACTGGTGACCCGAAATACCGTAGAGGTCGTCACCGACGAGGAACTGCGCGCGCTCATCGACCGTCCGGTCAAGCGGGTCTACACCGGCTACGAGCCGAGCGGGGAGATCCATCTCGGCCACATGGTGACGGTGAACAAACTGATGGACCTGCAGCAGGCAGGGTTCGAGGTGACCGTGCTCATCGCCGATCTTCATGCATTCTTAAACCGCAAAGGGACCATGGAGGAGATCCGGGAGACCGCCGAGTACAACCGCCGCTGCTTCGAGGGGCTCGGCCTCGTCGGCGCAAACTACGTCCTCGGCTCGGACGTGCAGCTCACGCCGGAGTACGAACTTGCCGTGCTGACACTCTCCCAGGCGATCACCCTCAACCGGGCGAAGAGGAGCATGGACGAGGTCGGGCGGCAGATGGAGAACCCCACGGTCTCCCAGATGGTCTACCCGATCATGCAGATGGTCGATATCATGACCCTCAAGGTGGACGCCGCCGTCGGCGGGATCGACCAGCGAAAGATTCACATGCTCGCCCGGGAACACCTCCCCTCAATCGGGTATCCGGCACCGGTCTGCATCCACACGCCGATCATCAACGGCCTCGACGGGAAGAAGATGTCGTCGTCGGCCGGAAACGTCATATCGGTCGCCGATTCCGAGGAGGGTATCAGGCAGAAGATGAAGAAGGCGTTCTGTCCGCCGGAGGTCGAAAACAACCCGGTGCTCCAGATCCTGCGCTACCATGTCTTCCCCCGGGCCGGGGCGGTCACCATCCGCCGGCCTGCGAAGTTCGGCGGGGACCGGGAGTTTACCGTCTACGAGGACCTCGAGCGGGCCTACGCCGCCGGCGAGGTTCACCCGATGGACCTCAAAGCGGCGACCGCCGACCACCTCATCGATATCCTCGCCCCCGTACACGATTACATCTGCAGCAGGTGACCTGACCGTGACCCGCGATGAAGAGCATGATCAGTTCGACCGCAAGATCGAGGCGATGGGCGTCAGGATAAAAGACGCCGACACCGTGAAGGTACGGGACGATGTCTTCGACGAGGTCACCCTCATGGCCCTCTACAAGCTCGTCCAGAAGAAACTGATCTCGGTCATCGGCGGGCCTATCAGCACGGGCAAAGAGGCAAACGTCTTCTACGGCGAGCATGACGGGAGGGGGCTCGCCATCAAGATCTACCGCATCCAGACCGCGAACTTCAAGGCGATGACCGAGTACATGGCAGGAGACCGCCGGTTCTCGAGCGTCCGGGGGACGCGCAAGGGCCTCATCTTTGCCTGGACGAAGAAGGAGTTCAGCAACCTGGCCCGGGCGCACGACGTGGGGATCCCGGTCCCCGAGCCGCTGGTCTTCGACCGGAACATCCTCTTGATGGAGTTCCTCGGGCGTGACGAGGTGCCGTATCCCCAGCTCCGTAACGCCGAGGTCGAGGACTACGGGGCGGCATACCAGCAGATCCTCGGTTACGTGAAGCAGCTCTACCAGGAGGCGCGCCTGATCCATGCCGACCTCTCCGAATACAATATCCTCTACCACGAGAAACCATACCTGATCGATATGGGGCAGGCAGTCACCCTGGATCACCCACGGGCGCCCGTGTTTCTGATCCGGGATATAAAGAACCTCAACAGATATTTCTCCCGCTACTGCGATGTGACGGATGAGGAAGAGGTCCTCAGAGCGATCGTCGGCACCGGACGCCGGGAGCCCTGAACACCGGGGAGAAGGGATGCAATCATGACCACACAGGAGATAAAAGTTTCAACAGCCAGAATCGGTGTACTCATCGGCAAGAGCGGGTCCACAAAGCGCGAGATCGAGGAGAAGACCGGGATAACCCTCTGGATAGACAGTGAGGAGGGGATCGTGACGATCGAGGCGGAGGATCCCATCGCCGCCATGACGGCGACGAACGTCATCCAGGCGATCAACCGGGGGTTCTCGCCGGAGCGTGCGTTCCGCCTTCTTGAGGACGAGGACATGATGCTTGATATTATCAACCTCGCAGACCTCTCGGACACGACCCGGCAGCTCGAGCGGCTCCGGGGCCGGATCATCGGCAAGGCGGGGACGTCCCGCTCGCAGATCGAGGATATGACCAACACGGAGATCTCAGTCCACGGAAAGACCGTCGCGATCATCGGTCTCCCGGAGCAGGCCGAGACCGCGAGGAAAGCGGTGGAGATGCTGATCCAGGGCGTGCCGCACGAGCATGTCTACGGGTACCTCGACCGGAAGAAGAAGGAAGCCAAACAGTCGATGCTGGAGTACTACTCGTGATGCGACCGGGGCATATCGGCCCCGTCCATGACCATGACAATACGTGGAATATGCAATTTGCAGTGGAAATGAAGGGGTATACATGGAGATAACCGGCCTGCCGATCCCGCCGGATCTCGCGGCCGGCTACGCTCGGTGCGGGATCACGGAACTCTACCCGCCGCAGGCCGCCTGCGTCGAAGCAGGACTTTTTTCGGGGAAGAATCTCCTGATCGTCATCCCGACCGCGAGCGGCAAGACCCTGGTCGCCGAGATGGCGATGCACCACCAGGTGGGGAGGGGCGGCAAGTGCCTCTACATCGTCCCGCTCCGGGCGCTCGCAAGCGAGAAGTTCGAGGAGTTCTCGGAGAAGGGTCTCCGGGTCGGAATCGCCACCGGCGACTTCGACCGGCGGGACGAGTACCTGGGGAGAAACGACATCATCGTGGCGACGAGCGAGAAGGTGGACTCGCTCCTGCGGAACCGGACGCCATGGCTCGCCGAGATCACTCTGCTGGTCCTCGACGAGGCCCACCTGATCGACGACCCCTCCCGGGGAGCGACGCTCGAGATGGTGATAGCAAAGCTCCGGCACAAAAACCCGGATATGCAGATCATCGGCCTCTCAGCCACCATCGGAAACCCTCAGGACCTGGCCGGGTGGCTGGATGCGGAGCTCGTCGAGAGCGACTGGCGGCCGGTTGACCTCCGCGAAGGGGTCTTCTTTGAAGACGGCATCCGGTTCGCCGACAGCACCCGGGAAGTCAGTCGCCGGAGCAAGTACGAGGACCTGGACCTCGTCCTCGACACGGTCGCAGAGGGGGGGCAGTGCCTGGTCTTCGTCAGTTCCCGGAAGAACGCCGAGGCGTTTGCAAAACGCGCCGCTTCAGGGCTGAAACTGGCAAACCCAACCCTCGCCGGCTATGCCGATAAGCTGCGCTCGAACGCCGCGACCGATATGGGGAGGACCCTTGCCGCCTGCGTCGCCCAGGGGGCGGCGTTCCACCACGCGGGGCTCGCGCGGGAGGAGCGCCGGATCGTTGAAGCGGGGTTCCGGGAAGGGCATATCAAGGCGATCGCCTCGACCCCGACGCTCGCGGCCGGCCTGAACCTGCCCGCCCGGCGGGTGATCGTCCGCGACTACCTCCGGTTCAACGCCGGGGAGGGGATGGTCCCGATCCCGGTCCGGGAGTACCGGCAGATGGCCGGGCGGGCCGGGCGGCCGCACCTCGACCCCTACGGAGAGGCCGTCCTGATCGCCAAGTCCGAGGAGATGGTCGAGGAGCTCTTCGACTGCTACATCGGGGCGCCTGCCGAGGACGTCCGGAGCCGGTGCGCGAACGAGGCGGTCCTCTGCACCCACATCCTCTCGCTCATCGCTACCGGGTTCGCCCGCGAGACGGGCGAGGTGCTGGGGTTCATGGACAAAACGTTCTACGCCCACCAGGGCGAGAGCCCGCTCGCGCTCTCGCGGGCGGTCAACAGGGTGCTTGAGTTCCTGGAGGAGGCGGAGATGATCACCGAGGTGGGGGAGTGGCTCGAGGCTACCGAGTACGGGTCGCTCGTCTCCCGGCTCTACATCGACCCCCGAAGCGCCGAGACGATCGTGACGACGATGGCCCGGCAGAAGGAGTACACCGATATCGGTCTCCTGCACCTCCTCTGCTCCACACCGGATATGATGACACTCTTCGTCAGGAGGGACGATATGTATCTCCTGGACCGGTTCCTCGCCGACCACCGGGACGACCTCTGGATGGAGATCCCCTGGGACGCGGGCGAGGGGTTCGACCGGAGCCTCAAGACGGCGCTCCTCCTCGCCGATTGGGCCGATGAGGTGGGCGAAGACGTGATCTGCGAGCGCTACAACGTCGGCCCTGGCGACGTCTACGGGATGGTGGAGAGCGTCGCCTGGCTGGTCCACGCGACCCGGCAACTCGCCGGTCTCTTCGCCCCGCACCTCGCCGGTCCGATCGAGGAGATGGAACTCCGGACCAAACACGGCATCAAGAAGGAACTCCTGCCCCTCATCAGGCTCCGGGGGATCGGCCGGGTCCGGGCCCGCCGGCTCTTCAACAGCGGTATCGGGTCCCTCGAGGCGCTCCGCGCCGCCGGCCCGGAGAAGGTCGGGAAGGTTCTCGGGCAGGGGATCGCCGCTCAGATCTTCGAGCAGCTCGAGGGGAGACGCGACGAGATCGCCGGGGCCACCGGCGAGCAGTCGACCCTCTCCCGGTTCGGGTGAACTAAAAATGACAGAAATTGCATGCGATATCTACCCGGCGGTCTTTACGGTCGACGAGAACGTCAGGTTCCTCCGGGAGATCCGCAGGGTAGCCGACGAGTGTGGCACTCACATCATCCTCTTCGACGCCGACCGCCTCGCTGGAAGGGACCACGTTGATGCAGCACTCCGGCACGCCTGGCGATCGTGGGCCGGCGGCGAGCCGATAGCGAACTCGATCGAGATGGAAGCGCTCCTCTACGCCGCAGGAACCCGGCAGTGCCAGGTGGCCGCATCCTTCGGGATCCATCCGGGGGAGAACCACTCCTACATCGCCGTCTGCCCGCCGGCGCCGGGTGTCCGGGACCGCCTTGCCGGTCTCGTGACGTTCGTCGATGCTGACCGGGAGGAGGAGATCGATCCCGCAAAAAGGGCGCGCCTTGCGGAGGTCTTCGGGATCACCCCCGAAGAGGTCCTTGTGGTCGGGGAGGCGCGGTTCCGCGACCTGGTCCTCGAACGGGTGGCGCTCCTCGACGTCTACCGCTGACCCGACGACGCGTGGGTGAGGATGTGCCGGATCTCGGGGATGATGATCTCTTTGGCGGCGAGCGTGACGGCCTTCGTGGATCCCGGGATGCAGAAGACCGCCCGGCCGTCGATGACCCCGGCGATCGCCCGCGAGAGGATCGCGGCGGTCCCGATCTCTTCGTAACTTTTGAGGCGGAAGAGTTCCCCAAACCCGTCGATCGTCTTATCGAGCAGCGGCACGACCGCCTCGATGGTCACGTCGTCGGGGGTGAGCCCGGTGCCCCCGGTGATGATGAGGCAGGTTGCACGCGAAAGCGCGACAGGGACTTCGGAGCGGATCCGCGCGATATCGTCGGGGATCACGGCGTAATGGGTCACCTCGATTCCTGCGGCAGAGAGGAGGTCGATGAGCGTCTTTCCGCTGGTATCGGTCTCTGGTTTCCGGCTCGAAGAGACGGTGATGACGGCACCGGTGACCGTGAGGGGCTTAAGATGGTTACTCTCCATAGGATCTTCCAGTACCCCTGTATCCCGTATTTTACTTCTTTCTATCCCCCGATTTAAGGGGTTCAATCCCCGACCCCTTTGTTTCGACTGGAACTACAGGGAGGCATGACGGTCTCCCGGAAGGGGTGGGAGGGTGTGGTCGAGAGAGCAAGGCGGGGTTCCCCCGGATCTCTGATGATAGAATCTCGTTAATTGGAGCCAGTTGAGAGAATCCGGGCTGGATAGGGGATCTGCTCAACATGATAGGCCGCTCTCATCTCGGGAGGGTTGATCTGATTCACCAGGAGAGGAAACCGGATCCTGGTGGAATGGTGATCAGATTCACGCGGGAGGGTAACCCTTCTCATCCTGTTCTCCTTCCTCCCACTCCGTACTCTTCTTATCTCATCCTGTTCTCCTTTCTCCCCGTCCTGTACCTGTCTGATCCTGTTCTATTCAAACCCTGTACACTTACCATAAAACTTTATATCTTGAGTTGCAGAGGTACACATGATTATTATCATCACCTTTGATTTGATGATACACCCTGTGTATCATCATCACCCTCCACACGAAACAAAGGGGTGGGGGTGATCGCCCCTTCCCCTCCCCGGGAACACTCTCCGACATCATCCATTCTGCCGTCCGTCAGCAGTCTGGTGTTCCACTGGAAACGAAGGGGTTATCTGCCCTGAAAGCGATCCTATTAAGAGCCCTTGACAGGAAAATTTCCTGTCCTGGCAACCTCCTCCGGTGACACCATGTCGGACGATAAGACAAACCCAATGGGACTATTCAAAAAATACCTGACCAATAGACGTATATTTAAGAACAGGGAAGTGCTCCGACACAGTTATCGTCCTCAGATCCTGCCTCACCGGAAACCGCAGATCGATGAACTCGCCTCCATCCTTGCGCCTGCCCTCACGAACGAGACCCCGTCAAACATCCTCATCTACGGCAAGACCGGGACCGGGAAGACGGCGTCGGCCCGGTACGTCGGGACGGAGCTCGAGAACGCCAGTGCACTCGCCGGGACGAGATGCAGGATCGTCCACCTCAACTGTGAGGTGATCGATACCCAGTATCGGGTCCTCGCCCAGATCGCCAACGGCCTCGACGACGCCGAGCAGCATCCGAGCGACAGCACCAGGAACCACATCCCGATGACCGGGTGGCCGACCGACCAGGTCTACATGGAGCTGAAAAACCAGCTCGAGAGCAGCGGTGGGGTCACGGTCATCATCCTCGACGAGATCGACAAACTCGTCAAGAAGAGCGGCGACGACACCCTCTACAACCTCACCCGGATCAACTCCGATCTGAAGTCTGCCAAAGTCAGCATCATCGGGATCTCCAACGACCTCCGGTTCACCGACTTCCTGGACCCCCGTGTCCTCTCCTCGCTCTCCGAGGAGGAGATCGTCTTCCCCCCCTACAACGCCCCGCAGCTCTGCGACATCCTCCAGCAGAGGGCCGAGCTGGCGTTCGTGGAGGGAGCGCTCGGCGAGACGGTCATCCCGCTCTGCGCGGCCCTCGCGGCGCAGGAGCACGGCGACGCCCGGCGGGCGCTCGATCTTCTCCGGGTCTCGGGCGAACTCTCAGACCGCGAAAACGCCACGAGCGTGGATGAGAAGCATGTCCGGATGGCGCAGGAGAAGATTGAGACCGACAGCATGGTGGAGTGCATCTCCACCCTCCCGACCCAGAGCAAGGCGGTCCTCTACTCGATGCTGATCCTCGATCAGATGGGCAAACGGATCTTCACGAGCGGCGAGGTCACGGTGGTCTACCGTGAGATCGCCCGGATCATCGACCTTGACGTCCTGACGCACCGCCGGATCACGGATCTCATCTCCGAACTCAACATGCTCGGCGTCATCAACACCCGGGTCATCTCGCGAGGCCGCTACGGCCGGACGAAGGAGATGTGGTTCGATGCAACGACGAGCAAGATCGAGGAGGTCGTTACGCGCGACCCGAGACTCGATGACCAGCGGCTCAAAAAACTCGACATCAATCGTTTAAGAGCAATGTTCAGGTGAAATTATGGACGAAAAGGACCGTATCCTCCTCCAACTCCTGGAGGAGAACTGCCGCACCCCGTCAAGCGAGCTCGCGGTGCTGGCCGAGGTGAGCGAGCAGGATGCAAAAGATCGGATCGGCCGGTTGGAAGCGACCGGTGCCGTCCGCCGCTACGGGGCAGTCGTCGACTGGGAGCGGGCCGGCGACGGGAACGTCGGCGCGGTGATCGAACTGAAGGTATCGCCCGAGCGTGACTTTGGCTACGACCGGATCGCGGAACGGATCACCCGATTCCCGCAGGTCCGGTCGCTCCGGCTGATGACCGGGACTTATGACCTCCAGCTGCTGGTGACCGGGCCGAGCATGCACGAGATCGCCCGGTTCGTAGCCGAGCAGATCGCTCCGATGGACCGGATCCGCGAGACGGCGACGCATATCATCATGAAGACCTACAAGGAGAACGGCACCACCTTCGCCGAGCGCGAAGAGGTTGAGCGTCTCCCCTACTCGTTCTGAGGTGAGATGTGTGAGGAACTTCGTCTCGGAACGGGCCCGCGCCATACCTCCCTCAGGAATCAGACGGTTTTTCGATATCGCCCAGACGATGGAGGACGTCATATCCCTGGGTGTCGGTGAACCGGACTTCGTGACCCCCTGGTGCGTCTGCGAGGCATCCATCTACTCCATCGAGCAGGGATCGACCGCCTACACCTCGAATAAGGGAACACCCCAGCTCCGTGGCGCCATCAGCCGCTACCTCGATACCCGGTTCGGTACACGCTACGACTCCGAAAATGAGATCATCGTGACCTGCGGCGTCTCGGAAGCGGCCGATATCGCCATCCGGACCGTCGTGGACCCGGGCGACGAGGTGCTGGTCGCCGAGCCGAGCTACGTCTCTTACACCCCCTGCGTCTCCCTCGCCGGCGGGGTCCCGGTGACCGTCCCCTGCCGGGCGGAGGACGAGTTTCGGCTGACGGCCGATGCCCTCGCGGAGAGCATCACCCCGCGGACGAAGGTCCTGATAGCAAACTTCCCCAACAACCCTACCGGCGGGGTGATGCAGAAGGCGGACTGGCGCGCCATCGCCGATCTCCTGGTCGATAAAGACCTCCTTCTCATCAGCGACGAGGTCTACGCCGAGCTCACCTACGACGGCGACCACTTTTCGCCAGCGACGATCCCCGAACTCCGTGATCGGACGATCACCTTGAACGGGTTCTCGAAGGCCTTCGCCATGACCGGGTGGCGGATCGGCTACCTCTGTGCCCCCCCGGAGATCACTGCGGCGGCCCTGAAGATCCACCAGTACGTCGCGCTCTGCGCGCCAGTCATGGGGCAGATCGCGGCCTACGAGGCGCTCCGGATCGGGGGAGCTGAGAAGGACGCCATGGTCCGGGAGTACCGGCTCCGGCGGAACCTCTTTGTTGACGGGTTGAACAAACTCGGTCTTGCCTGCCACGTTCCGAAGGGCGCGTTCTACGCCTTCCCCTCGGTGGAGAGCACCGGCATGACCGATACCGAGTTTGCCGAGTCGCTCCTCAGTGAGCAGCATGTGGCGGTCGTCCCCGGGAGCGTCCTCGGGTCCTCCGGTGCCGGGCATGTGCGGTGCGCCTATGCGGTCTCGCGCGACAACCTCAAAGAGGCCCTCTCCAGGATGGGAGCCTTTCTGGACTCGGTGAAATAAGAACGTCATCATAAGCGCCCTCCAAACAAAATAAAAACATTTTTATCAGGCATCTTTGTTTAAGTGACAGGCGGTTGGGTGTCCGACAGGAGAATGGCGGGCAGACAACCCCCTTACTTCCACTGGAGATGTGGATTTATTCAGGGATTCTGACTGCCCGGGATCCCGCCACACCCATACTCAGAATATGCATCCTGTCCTCCAAACCCCGGGCAGATCTTCGGGTTCGCATCCGCGCTCCGGCAAACGATCTAATTACAGATCAGCATGCCGCTCCAGGGGAAAAACTCGATGCGGCGGTCTTGGATGTCCCGGAAATTAAATTTCCACTGGAAATGAAGGGGTTCAGATTCCGATGGCAACCGCGCCGGAGACACTCTGCGGCAGCGAAGGTTGATATACGATGCCCGTTAACAGCCGGGAATGCGGAATATACGCGAATATTGTGGCGCAACGCCAGAGACACCTGCCGGCACTCCACACCTCCCGCGAGACCCGTCCAACCACAGGGGATGCCTCCAGTTGCCTGCGTCCCGGTGCCCACTCCCGGGGCGCGCAACAGCGCGAAGCGAGCGGTACGGGGACTGTCGGACCCCGGCTGCCTTTAAAGGGTCTGACCGCTCACCCGGTATCACATTGTAACGTTTATCACCCAGTATCACTCCATCCTACTTGATAGAACAATGAGTTGTACCATTATCGTCGGCGGGTTCTTTGGTGACGAAGGGAAAGGAAAGATCGTAGCCCATATCGCTCACCAGGATAGACCATCCATCATCTCTCGGGGCGGCGTCGGTCCGAACGCAGGGCATACCGTCTGTATCGGAGAGAAGGAATACGGTGTCAGGATGGTCCCCTCGGGATTCGTCTACCCGGAAGCGGCCCTTATGGTCGGGAGCGGCGTACTCGTTGACCCCCGGGTCTTCCTGCGGGAGGTCGACTTGCTCGGCGTCCGGGACAGGACCTTTGTCGATGGGCGGTGCGGCGTCATCGAAGAGGACCACATCGCGCGGGACAAAGCGAGCGCGCACCTCAGGGATAAGATCGGGAGCACCGGGACCGGGTGCGGGCCGGCCAATTCGGATCGCGTTCTGCGGACATCCCGGCAGGCGAAAGATGTCCCGGAGCTGGCAGACTTTATCACCGATGTGGCCGAGGAGGTCAACTGCGCCCTGGATAAAGGTGAGGTGGTCCTCCTCGAGGGGACCCAGGGCTTCGGGATCTCGCTCTACTTCGGAACCTATCCATTCGTGACCAGCAAGGATACCTCCGCCTCGCAGATCGCCGCCGACAACGGCGTTGGCCCGACCCGGATCGACGACGTCATCGTCGTCTTCAAGGCCTATCCGACCCGTGTCGGTGAGGGGCCCTTCTCCACCGAGATGCCGGTGGAGCGGTCACACGAGCTCGGTATCGAGGAGTTCGGTACTGTCACCCATCGCCAGCGCCGCATCGGCACCTGGGATGGGAAGATGGCCCGCTACTCGGCGATGATCAACGGGTGCACCCAGGCGGCGATCACCGGCATCGACCGGATCGACCCGGCCTGTTTCGGCGCGACGGACTACAGTCAGCTGACCGCGAAGGCGAAGGACTTCATCGTTCAGGCCGAGAAGGACATCGGCAAGCCCGTCACCCTGATCTCGACGGGTCCCGAGATGTCCCAGATCATCGATCTCCGGGGCAGGCGATGAGACGGAACCTGATGGATATTCTCTGCTGCCCGGTCTGCAAGGGCGACCTCCTGCTGACGGTGACCGAAGAGAACGGTGAGGAGGTGCTGGAGGGCACCCTCCGGTGCGCGACCTGTTGTGTCGATTACCCTATCAGTGAAGGCATCCCGAACCTCCTTCCACAGACCGCCGGTGAGGACTGATCTCGTCGATGTCGGAGATTCATCTCAACCGCCGGGGGATTAACACGATCGAGGTCCCGGACGTGGTCGAGGCGATGCCCGGGAGCGACCTCGCCCTCAGGCTCGTCAACCATGGCTCGCCGCTCCACATCACTCTCGCCTCAGCGAACTCCTCGACCTTCACCGGTTTTTTTCACGAGAACCTTTACGTGAACGGGACCGAGGAGTTCACCATCCCCATCCGGGAGGACGCCTACCCCGGGACCTTTAACGTGGAGGTCATCGCCGGGTACGGCGCCCGGAGAGCGGAGTTCCGGGTCGTCGTTCGGGAACGGGCGAAATCTGAGCTCGAGCCGGTTGAGTCCCCTCCGACAGCGGCCGTCACGGGTGTCTCGTCTCGGTGGCGGCTCTCCGCTCCGGTCTTCGCCCTCATCGCCGCTGCCCTGGTCCTCTACGGGCTGTGGCTGGCCTACCGGGTTGAGCTCTTTAACGCCGCTGCGTTTGCGGTGCTGCTCCTCGGGGTCATCTTCACATGGCTGCGGCAGCGGTCGTAATCGCTGCGTCGCTGCTGGTGGATCGGCTCATCGGGGACCCGCATTCCCGGTATCATCCGGTGGCGGTCCTCGGCCGGTTCATCGGATGGTGGGGAGTTCCGGGCCGCTACCCGGCCCGCATCCAGCGGGTGGCCGGGGTCGCGGGAACCGTCGCGACCGTGACGCTCTTTACCGTCCCCTTCCTCCTCGTCCAGCTCGCAGCCCCCTGGTACCTCTACCTCCTCCTCGCGCCCCTCCTCCTCAAGGCCTGTCTGGCCTGGCGCGCGCTCGAGGAGCATACCGTCGCCGTGGTACGGGCACTTGAGACCGGCAGCATCGATGCGGGACGTTCACAGGTCGGGATGATGGTGAGCCGGGATACGGCGCGCCTCGAGCGCGAGCAGATCCTCTCGGCCGCTTACGAGTCGATGACCGAGAACCTGGTGGACAGCATCATCTCTCCGCTCTTCTACTTCGGGCTCTTCGGCCTTGCCGGGGCGGCCGCTTTCCGGGTGGTCAACACTCTGGATGCAATGCTCGGCTACCGGGACGAGCGGCTCCGGATCGGGTGGTTCCCGGCACGCGCCGACGACGTCGCGAACTTCATCCCGGCCCGGATCACCGGCCTTATCCTGCTCGCCTACTTTGCAGCGAAGGGCCGGTTCGCCCCGGCCTACGCGGCGCTCCGCCGGGATCGAAAGAAGCGCCCCGGATTCAACGGCGGGATCCCGATGGCCGTCATCGCCGGCGGCGTCGGGATCAGGCTTGAGAAGCCCGGCGTTTACACGATAGGGAACCCGGAGCGGACGCTTGCGGAGGCGGGCGCCGGGATCGTCCGTGCGGTCCGGGCGGCGACGATCATCTTCGCCCTGGCGGAGATCGTCGCACTATTTTTATTGTGGTCGGTGAGCTATACATAGAAGTAATGAAACTCGAGGAACTGAGGTTTGGCACCGAGCTGATCAAGCGCGGCTTTGCATCGATGCAGAAGGGCGGCGTCATCATGGACGTGGTCAATGCAGAGCAGGCGCGGCTCGCCGAAGAGGCCGGCGCCGTCGCCGTTATGGCGCTTGAGAGAGTCCCTGCCGATATCAGAGCGGCCGGGGGCGTGGCCCGCATGGCCGACCCGCAGAAGATTGTCGAGATCATCGATGCGGTCTCCATCCCGGTGATGGGGAAGGCCCGGATCGGTCATTTCGTCGAGGCACAGATCCTGGAAGCGCTCGGTGTCGATATGATCGACGAGAGCGAGGTGCTGACCCCGGCGGACGAGCAGTTCCATATTGATAAGGCCGGATTTGGTGTCCCGTTCGTCTGCGGCGCCCGGAACCTCGGGGAGGCGCTGCGCCGGGTCAACGAGGGGGCTGCGATGATCCGGACGAAAGGCGAGGCCGGCACCGGCAACGTCGTGGAAGCGGTTCGCCACATGCGGGCGATCATGGGCGGGATCCGGGCGCTGAAAGGTCTCTCCAGCCAGGAGCTCATCGACCGCGCCCGCGAGATCGAGGCACCTGCGGAACTCGTCATCGAGTGCGTGAACCTCGGGCGGCTCCCGGTGGTGAACTTCTCGGCCGGCGGCATCGCGACGCCCGCCGACGCGGCCCTGATGATGCAACTTGGGGCCGACGGAGTCTTTGTCGGGTCGGGTATCTTCAAGTCCGCAAATCCCGGGATGACCGCCCGGGCGATCGTGGAGGCGGTGAACCACTACAATGAGCCGATGGTCATCGCCGAGGTGAGCAAAGGTCTTGGCGAGGCGATGAAAGGCCTCGATGTCCACCTGCTCCGCGAAGACGAGGTGTTGCAGACCCGTGGGCGTTAAGGTCGGTGTCCTCGCGCTCCAGGGCGACATCGCCGAGCATATTCTGGCGTTCCGCGAGGCTCTCGCGGACCGGCCGGGTTCAACGGTCATCCCGGTCCGGCACGTGGAGGACCTCCCGGGGCTCGACGCCCTCGCGATGCCGGGCGGCGAGTCCACCACCATCTCCCGGCTGATCGGGAAGAACGGGCTTTATGAGCCGCTCGCCGGGTTCGAGGGCGCGATATTTGCGACCTGCGCCGGGATGGTCCTCGTGGCTGACCGGGTGGACGATCCACGGGTGCGGACCCTGGGTCTCATCCCGATGCATGTAGCGAGGAACGCCTTCGGGCGGCAGGTCGACTCCCGCGAGGCTCTTTTAGATGTAGCGGGGCTGACCGAACCCTTCCGGGCGATCTTCATCCGGGCCCCGGTGGCGACGGAAGTCGATCCCGGTGTCGAGGTGCTCGCCCGCATACCGGAGGGAATCGTGGCGGTCAAAAGCGGCCGGCACATGGCGTTCGCCTTCCACCCGGAGCTCGGCGGTGACCTGCGCCTGCACCGGATGTTCTTGGAGACCCTCGGGGTATAGGACCCGGGATTCACCCGGTTCTTCGACTTCCGGCGTCGCCTATCACCTGTCTTGCCCGGGCCGTGCCATCGGCGGTCAGCCGGTAGATGATCCAGTTTCCCTGCGCCTCGCCGGCGATCAGTCCCGTCTTCTTCAGGACGGAGAGATGATAGGAGAGCTTCGAGTCCGCTATCCCGAGCACCGCCTTGATGACGCAGACACAGAGCGGCTGCACGGCAAGCATGGCGAGGATCTTGAGGCGGAGGGGGTCGGCGAGTGCGCGAAAAAGAGCACTCTCTCTTACCAGGAGATCGTCTCCCGGCAACTGCCCCGTCAGCCCTGCGATGCCCCCGCACCGGCAGAGCGACTCCTCGACCTCCGGCGGGAGGGGCAGCGTCTCTTCCCGGCACTCTCTCTTCTCCGTCACTGCATCATCTTCCTGCTTCAAACTGATCTGAAATGAGACGGCATATACCTTTTCCGCACCTTCGTACGCTCCGTCGCCCGGCGTGTTTCGCTCCCGAGCGCGTGCCCTCTCGCACAGGAACCGGGAGCGATACCAGTCACCAATCACCCCCGATGGGTCAGGCAGAGGTATTCCGGCAGGGCCGTCTTGCTGCATCCGACACCGGACACCACAACCTTTTTTTTACCTGAACTCGTACACATTAATTCAAATTAATTTGAATTGCTGGGCCCCGGTCTTCCAGTGAGGTACACGCATGATCGACATACTCATCAACGCTCTCTCGACAGGGCTTGCCTCCGTGCTCGACTACCTCTCGGCGCACGTCCTCACCTGCCTGGTCCCGGCGTTCTTCATCGCCGGCGCCATCTCGGCCTTCGTCAAGAAGGATGCGATACTGAAGTACTTCAGCCCGGACACGCCCAAATCGGTCTCCTACGGGATAGCATCGGTCTCGGGAACGATCCTCGCGGTCTGCAGCTGCACCATCCTCCCGATCTTTGCCGGGATCCTCAAGAAAGGGAGCGGCATCGGCCCGGCAACGACGTTCCTCTTTGCAGGCCCGGCCATCAACATCCTCGCCATCATCTACACCGCCAGGGTCCTCGGGTTCGACCTTGGGATAGCACGGGCGGTCTCTGCGGTCGTGCTCGCGATCGTCATCGGGCTTCTTATGGCGCTGATCTTCCGGTCGACCGATGTCGAGACGCTCAAGAAGAAGGCGATGGCGCCGAGCGTCGCCGGGGCGTGCGAGGAAGAGAAACCACGCTGGGTCACGCCTGCATTTTTCGCTCTCCTGGTCGGAGTGCTGGTCTTCGGCGCCTCGCCGCTCGAATGGGTGATCCGGCTCTCGATCGTCTACGTCCTGACCCTCGCGATCGCCGTCCTCCTCATCTACTACTACGATAAGGACGAGGTGAGCGACTGGGGGCTCGAGACCTGGGATCTCACGAAGAAGATCTTTCCCATCCTGATCGGGGGAACGTTCCTCGTCGGGATCATCGCCTTCTTCCTCCCGCCCGAGACCTTCCAGCCCTACTTCGGGGACAACTCGCTCGGCGCGAACTTCCTCGCGGCGATCGTGGGGACGATCCTCTACATGCCGACGCTGCTCGAGGTCCCGATCATCGGCACGACGTTCGGCTACACCACGGGGCACATGGCTGCAGGACCGGCGCTCGCCCTCCTGCTGGCCGGGCCGACGGCCAGCCTCCCCTCCGTCCTCGTCATCTCCCGTATTGTCGGGCTGAAGAAGACGGCTGCCTACACGGCGCTGGTGGTCACTTTCGCGACCATGGCCGGGTTTGTCTACGGCAACGGGATGCTGCTCATATAGGAGTGATCGTATGGAGACGAAGAAGAGAGAGAAACCCTGCTGCGCCGCCGAAGCCCTGCGGCGCATTCGACGGATCGAGGTCGGCGAGGTCGTCGTCGGGCTCGCGATGCTCGACGACGTCCTGGCCGACGTCATCAAGCGCGGCATCGCGGGCGTTACCGTGATCGGCGACGAACTGGCGAGACAGATAAAGATTTACAACTATATCCCGAAGGAGGCGGAGCCGCTCTACCGGGCGGCGCTCCTTTTAGCGTATCAGAACGAGGTGAAGAAACGATGAAGGTTGAAGTGCTCGGAACCGGCTGCGCCAAATGCAAGCGGCTCGCAAAGAACGTAGAGACAGCGATCAAAGATCTTGGCATCGAGGCCGAACTCGTCAAGGTCGACGATATCACCGAGATCATGGACCGCGGCGTGATGCTGACCCCCGCCCTCGCCGTCGATGGGGAACTGAAGGTCTCCGGCCGGGTGGCCGACGTAAAAGAGATCAAGGAGATCCTGCAGGGGTAAGCCGCCCTTCCCCGCGCGGAGGAAGAATGGTGCTGATAGAAGTATTCGGGACCGGCTGCGTCAAGTGCAAGCGGATGAACAAGAACGTCGAGATCGCAGTCAGGGATCTCAAAATAGATGCGGACATCCACAAGATCGAAGATCTCGATACGATGATCGAACGGGGGGTGATGCTGACGCCGGCGCTCTACGTCGACGGCGAGCCTAAAGTCGTCGGCCACGTCCCCTGTGTCGAGGATATCAAACAGATACTGCTCGGAGAGAAGTGACATGACAGAACAGACAGTGCCCCGGTGTACGTGCGGGGGTGGCGCGGAGCCGGAAGGCGGCACGAAACGGATCATCTTCGCCGGCGCGTCGAAGGCCGGACAGCTCTCGAACGAGGCTGCCGTTTGGTTGACGAAGGAAGGATACGGGAATATCGCCTGCACGGCATCTCTCGCCGTCTCTACACCCTCGATAAAGAAGAAAGTCGAGGAGGCCGATGAGGTGGTCGTCATCGACGGCTGCCCGGTCGGCTGCGCCCGCCAGATCGTCGAGCGGGCCGGGATTGCGCCCGACCAGGAGATCGTGGTCACGGCTCTCGGGATCGAGAAGGGCGGAAGCCTAGACCTTTCCGAAGAGGACGTCGAGACGGTCGTCTCCGCCGCCTGGGAGGGGAAGGGGAGAGCAGAGGAAGAGAACGAGCGCAGGCCGTCCGGTGGATGCGGCTGCGGCTGCGGGGGGCCGACGGACATCCTCGTCGTTGAATGGCGGCATATCGGAAGAGACATCGAGCACACCTGCGAGCGGTGCGGCGAGACGGGAAAGGCCGTGATGGACGTCGTCGAGCAGATCCGCCCCATCCTCGAGGAGGAGGGCATCACGGTCCGGGTTGTCGAGACGCCCATCGAGAACGCGGCGATCAAAGAGTCGAACAGCATCCTCTTCAACGGCATGCCGCTTGAGGACCTGATCGAGGGTATGGAAGTTACCACCACGCCCTGCGCCTCCTGCGCCTGCATCACCGGGCAGGACGATGCAGCGTGCCGTGCGGTCGAGTATGATGGCGAGCGCTACGAGTCGATCCCGCCGGAGCTGATCGCCCGGGCGGCACTCAGGGCGCTCGGGCTGGAGTGATACCATGAAGAAGAAAGTCCTCTTCGTCTGCACCCATAACGCCGCCCGCTCGCAGATGGCGGAAGGCTACCTGAACGCCCGCTACGGCGACCGCTATGAGGCCTTCTCGGCCGGCACGGTACCTGGAACCCTGAACCCCTATGCCGTCAGAGCCATGGCCGAGATCGGGATCGACATCTCCGGCCACCGCTCAAAGGATCTCGGTGAGTTCGACGAGCAGGAGATGGACCTCCTCGTCGCCGTCTGCGAGGGCGGGATCTGCCCCCTCTTCCCCTGGGCGAAGGAGGAGATCCACCGGGAGTTTCCCGACCCGTCGAACCTCACCGGCACCGACGAGGAGATCATGGCCGGCGTCCGGCAGATCCGGGACGAGATTGTCGGCTGGATCGATACGACGTTCGGAGAAGCGTGACGATGGCGGTCACCGTCATCACCTGTTCCGGGATCTCGAACACCGGAAAGCTGACCACCCAGGCCGGTGCGGCGCTCATGCGCCGCTACGGCGGGATGGTCGAGGCGTGCCTTGCGGCCACCCGGCCGACCGCGTCGCTGGAGAGTGCGATCCGGTATGCGGACCGTATCCTGGTGCTGGACGGGTGCGGCGACTGTTGCGGGCGGAAGAAGGTGCGGGCGCTCGGAATCGAGCCGCACCTGCACCTTGTCGCGACTGACTGCGGCATCGAGAAGAACGGGATGGCCGAACCGCGATTCGACGAGATCGAGCGCCTTTCAGCCGCCGTGCTTGAGGCGATCAGGGAGTGAACTACGGCCTCAAGCCTCTTGTGTTTGCGGTTGTTTGTCCGGCTCTTTCTCTCGCTGTGCAGGACCGGATCGACGGCTTTTCCACCGGCGGCGCTCTCCTCCTCCAGTGCTCTCCCGAATGAACTATATACCCGGCTGAACAACAGGTCTGCGTCATTTCAAGATCTGTTGTAATGATCTATCCAGCACCAGGGGTGTCCCTGATGAGACGAACACACGTGAGTAACTCCGGACCCGGGCGCACGCAGGGGCAGTTCCCCTGCAGCGCCCCTGCCCGGCAGATCCTGCCGTTAGCCGTTCTGGCGGTGCTCCTCGCCTGTGCCGCCCTCTTTGCAGGGTGCACGACGGAACCCGGCGGAGCGGACGCAGTCACCATCTCGCCGCTCAACGGCACCGTCACGAAAGTCGAGGTCATCCACTTCACCGCGCCGAACCAGTGCTACTCCTGCGTGGTGCTCGGCGACTACGCCGAAGAGACCGTGAAGACGCACTTCCCCGGTGAACTCGACTCCGGGAAGGTGATCTTCGATCACGTCGACGTCGCCGACCCGGAAAAGAAGGAGATCGTCGAGCGTTACGGCGCGACCGGCTCGTCGCTCTGGATCGGTACCTACGACGACCAGGGCGGGTTCTCTAAAGAAGAGGATATTCGGGTCTGGTACAAACTCAACGACAAGCCTGGATTTATGCAGTACCTCAAGACGCTGATCGGGATGCGTCTCGCCGGGGACTTCTCGCAATGAGCCTGATGGGGTTCATGGAGACGATGGGGACGAGCAGTGTTCCCCTCGTCGCCGCGTTCTTCATCGGGCTGATGATGGCCCTCTCCCCCTGCCCGCTCGCGACGAACATCGCCGCGATCGGCTACCTCTCCCGCCGGATCGGCAGCCCGGGGCAGACCCTCCTCGCCGGGGCGCTCTACAGCGCGGGGAGGATGGTCGTCTACGTCGGCATCGCCGCAGCGATTGTGACCCTCGGGCTCTCCGTTCAGGGGATCTCGCTCTTCCTCCAGACCTGGGGCGAGGTGCTCGTCGGCCCGCTGCTGATCGCGATCGGGGTCGTGATGCTCGATCTCGTCCCGCTCCCCTCCTGGACAGGCGGCAGCAGGAAGTTTGCGGCGTTCAAGGAGCGGGTCGCCGACCGGGGGCTCGCGGGAAGTTTCATCCTTGGCGTACTCTTCGCGCTGACCTTCTGCCCGTTTTCGGCGGTGCTCTTCTTTGCGATGCTCGTCCCGCTGGCGCTCCGGACCTCTGATCCGCTCGGCGTCCCGGCGGTCTTTGCCGTCGCGACCGCTCTGCCGGTGATCGCGTTCTCGCTGATCATGGTGACCGGGGTTGCTAAGGTGGGGAGCGCGATGAAGGCGGCGGAGAGGCTCGAATACTGGATGCGGCGCATTGTGGGGGTACTCTTCATCGGGATCGGGGCATATCTTCTCATGGCAATGCTGTTTGGGTGAGGTCGGATGCTGCCGGGTGCGAGTCGCTCCCGGCGTCGCCCATCTGCCATGCATCCTCCGCAAGCGACATTCAAGAGCCATCCTTGCCACGTTTGAGAGCCTGAACGGCTGCTCGGTATGTTCCTGCTCCTGCAAAAGCGCCGGACATTCATCAAACTGCTATCCACGACCGGTCTGATGACTACATCGTCCGACAGGTTCCTCCTGCGCGTGTACACGCCCATTCAAAATTGCCCACAGGGCCCATTCGTTTTTGCCCACTTGAATTCACAGTAATGCTCAATCGTATATAATGATATCTAATTTCTCACCGTTGCCGGAAACTGGTACCATTCATATTCATCACCAGAGCCCGATGGGTAATCCTGTCAAGAAGAGCAGCAGTGAGTATCGGATCATGGAAGACTTTGATCCAATCTGAGAACATCAGGTTCGATGTAACAATGGT
>DASQ01000129.1 GCA_002503885.1 Methanoculleus marisnigri
CGGAGGAACCCGGTCGCTCGGGTTCACCCGGGGAACGCTGGTCCGGCACGTCAAGTATGGGCTGACGTACATCGGAGGAACGTTGAAAGGAAAGATGTCATTGCATAACGCGGTCACCGGGAAGCGGGTGACGCAGAGCGCAAAGGGAGAAGATTGTACCCTCCGAACCCGTATTGCCTGGAGAACACAACCGTATGCCGGGACAGGCAGACGGCATTCCTCCCCCGGTTTAAACCGGGGGTCTCCTGCCTGATTATTATGAAGAAGGATTTTCTCTCGATTGACGATATCGATGAGTATGAACTTGAGAGTATCGTCGCCGACGCGATGCGCCTGAAAAGGCTGAAGCGTGCAGGGACTGCGCACGAATTCCTCAGGGGAAAGAGCCTCGGGATGATCTTCGAGAAGGCATCCACCCGCACCCGGGTCTCGTTCGAGGTGGGGATGACCGACCTCGGCGGCCATGCACTCTTCTTAAACCCCCAGGATATGCAGCTCGGGCGGGGGGAAGAGATCCGGGATACGGCACGGGTGCTTGCCCGCTACGTCGACGCGGTGATGATCCGCGCCTATAAGCACGCCACCATCGAGGAGTTCGCCCGCTACTCGACCGTCCCGGTCGTCAACGGGTTATCGGACAGCCGGCATCCCTGCCAGGTGCTGGCCGATATCATGACCTTGAGCGAGCGGTTCGGCGATCTCCACGGCCTGAAACTCGCGTGGGTCGGGGACGGCAACAACGTCTGCAACTCGTGGGTACTCTCCGCGGCCCTGACCGGGATGGAGATTGCGGTCGCAAGCCCTCCGCGTTACCAGCCCGGCGATGCGGTCATCAGTAAGGCGCGGGCGGCGGGAGGCAGGGTCAGCGTCGTCGCGGACCCGGCGGAAGCGGTCCGGGACGCGGATGTCCTCTACACCGACATCTGGGTCTCGATGGGCAACGAGCAGGAGCGTGCCGAGCGCCTGCGGGCCCTCAAGGGTTACACGATAGACTCCCGCCTTCTTGCGCAGGCATCGCCCGACGCTCTCGTGATGCACTGCCTCCCCGCCCACCGTGGAGAGGAGATCACCGACGAGGTGCTGGAAGGACCGCAGAGCATCGTCTGGGATCAGGCCGAGAACCGGCTCCACGCGCAGAAGGCGCTGCTCGTGCGGCTGGTCGCCGGCGGCATGCAGGCAGCGGAGTGTGAGGGCGGGGAGAGATAACTTTTTTCAGGATGATGCCGGGGCTGCACGTCGTTTCATGTCCCGGCGGCTGCTGGCAGCCAGGATATATTCTCTGGCGGCGGAGCCCCATCCACGGCTTTCCAGCGGATATCCCCATTGGGGGAGGGGCTGACGGGGAGGGGGGGAGTATTCCCCCCTCCCCTGTCCCCACCCCCCTCCGTGGCGATACCCCCACGGTCCAGTGTACGGGTGAGTCGGAGAAAACCGGGTTCAGTTCATTCCTCTACACATTACCCCGGTTTCCACCGGTCACCCCGGGGCTATGCCCCACACCGGCAATTCCCGGTGCACAAACAAAAAAAGGTGTAGTTATTCCCCGATGAACTCTTTGAGCTGCTCGAAAAGGTACTTCTGCACCTCTTCGACGACCTCTCTTTTGCCGCGGAAAGCAATCAGTTCTCTCGCGTCCCCGTCCATGTTCGCAAACGACAGCTTCTGCTGCCGCCGAACCACTTCTACGTCGAACTTATCGACGACGTCGTAGATCATCTTGCGGGGCACACCCGGGGGGACGAGCATATCGTAGAGTTCTTCTTCAGCCATCATTACCATATCCTACTTTCCTATTTTGATCCGGCGGGACATAATACATGGCCCTCCCCGCACGCCGCCGAGCGGGGTCTTCGGCTTCCCGAGCGAGTTCATGCACCGCCCCATCAGTGCCGCTCCCCGGGCAAGGCCGTCGTCCACAAAGACCAGGTGGTCGTTCGGGTTCTCGTAGAGGTTCCGTTCGGTGATGCCGGCGAGGATGTACTCGGGCTTCCTCCCCGAGATCGCCGCCCGCCCGGTGAACCCGATCGACGAGTTCGGCGGGGCCATCCCCCTCTCGATAGCGACATCGATGAGCCGGAGCGCCATCCTCGCGCAGACCCGGTCGACGACCTCGGTCAGCATGGCCATGCCGTGCTTCTCGTGGATCTCGTGTCCGATCTCCTCGAGAGCCGGCATCTCGCTGCCGTTGACGCCCGAGTCGCACCCGATAAGGGCAACGCCCGATTTGTCGGCCACCTCGGCGCAGACCGGGACCCGCCCGAACCTCGTCCGGTCGGGGGGGACGATCCGGATATCGATATGCTCGTGGCATCGGTCGACGTAGCCGTCGACGACGGACCGCTTTCTGCCCCCGAACGCGCCCTGAATGCTGTGGTCGCCGAAGAGGTCGAGGGCCGTCCCCGTCCGGTTCTTTACAAGCCCGGTGCCCCGGACGATCGCATCCGGTATGGCACCTGCAAGCCCGCAGAAGTTCCCGGTCGTCTGGGCGAAGGGGTTGGGCTCATCCGGAGCGACGTCGCTCGTGATCCGCCCATCGAGCGTGGTCCCGAAGTCGATGGATATGCAGGGGTTCCGGAAATCGACCGGCGTCCACTTGGCGCCCTCCTTGATGCCCGCCATCGCGAGCTCCCCTTCCATCTCGTTTGCCACCATCTCGACGCCGGTACACCCGATCGGCGGCACGACACCGGCCACCGCGCCGATGAAGACCACCTTGTCGGCAAACGAGAACTGCCGGAGTTTGGGGGGGAGGTTGTCGATCGACATCGGCGGCGTCATCTTCCGCGGGGGAACCCCGGCTTCGAGGCAGCCGTTCGCGAGAGCGATTACGAAGTCCCCGACCTGGTCGGGGGAATCCATCGCCGCCACGACGCCGGTGCTCCTGACGACGAAGTCCAGGTCGTCCTTGATACTCAGGTGAGCGTCTTTGTGGCACTGGAGCAGGGTGTCGCGCACCAGTTCCGTGACCGACTCCCGCGTCAGTTCCGTGCCGTCCAGGGTCGCCCCGAAGATCGTCTCGCCCGGTTTTGGTGGTCTGACATCACGGCTCATGGTCACGGTCTTGTTGATGACGTAGGACCTGCCCGTTTCCAGGTTCGTGCCGGTCAGAATGCACTTTGTCGTAGTATTGCCCATCTCGACAGACGCCACGATGAAGTAGGGCTTCACCCGGTACTCCGGAACACCTGTGCCCGGTCCGTGGGAGAGCGACGGCGGGGGCGGGCTTTCGACGATGTGCGGGGTAGGTTTGAAAAAGCGCTCCAGAAAGCGGGCACACATAGTAGTCTTTTCCCTGTCCGCCCGCTTATATTTTTCCATAACCCCCATAAGGCATCTAAAAGACGGAGAGCAGGAACGCTCCGGCTGGCTTCCTCCTCCCGGCCGGATGGTCGAATACCTGCCCTCCAGGAAGTCTTTTCCGATTCGGGGGGGACTTTAGCGTTAGCGGATCGGCAGGAGTTTGAGAGACCCGAAGGGGTAACATTCGGGAAGAGGGAGACCCCATCCCGCTTGTGCCCCGCATTTCCGGACTGCCAGTGCGGGCGGGAAGGTACTCCGTCGTTACCGGTTCACGGCAAAACGGCTGGTAACGGCGACCCCGGCAGAGATCTTATATATCGATAGCGCGGATAACCACATTACCGGAAACGGTTTTGGCGCCTCGCCGCGCCCGTTCCGCTTCCAGGGAGAGGTGAACCGTATGGTTGCGCTTTCAGGTGAGATTAAGGAAGTATTCAACAAAACCAAAGTCATGCCGATGGCTACTGCGTCGAAAAGCGGCGTCCCGAACGTGGCGCCGATGGCATCGATACAGCTCGTCGCCGACGATACCGTCTGGATCATGGACAACTACATGGTAAAGACGCTTGAAAACCTCAAAGAGAACCCTGTTGTGGCCCTCTACTTTTATGACGCGGAGACCAAGCGCTGCTTCCAGGTAAAAGGCTCGACGGAGATCCGGACGTCCGGGGCCGATTACGAGAAGTTCCGTGACCAGGTGAAAGCGAAGGGCCACAAATACCCGGCAAAATCGCTCATCGTCATCAAGATCACCGACGTCTTCGAGTGCACGCCGGGAAAAGAAGCCGGGAAGAAGGTGCTGTAGGCACCCCTTCAACGCTTCTTGAGGTTCTGGAAGAGGCGTGCCTGCAGTCCGAAATAATTCGAGAACCCGACAGCGTGGTTCTGGTCGATCGTCGTCGAGTCGAAGGAGACGAGGTCGTCCGAGTACAGCCCTAGATCCGAGCTCCGGCCGAGCACCTTCACGCTGCCCTTGTACAGGCCGACGTCCACGGTGCCGCTCGCCCGCTCCTGCGTCTTGTTGACGAACGCGTCGAGCGCGTAGAAGAGCGGTTCATGCACGAGCCCCATATAGGCGAGCTCCGACCATTTATCATCGACGATATGCTTGAACGCGAGTTCCGAGCGCGTCAGGACGAGGTGCTCGAGGTCGCGGTGCGCGGCAAGGAGGACGGTCGCGGCCGGGTGCTCGTAGATCTCGCGGGCCTTCAGGCCGAGGATCCGGTCCTCGACCATGTCGTTGCGGCCCACGCCGTTCCGTCCGGCGATCCGGTTCAACTCCCGGATCAGGTCGAGGCCGGGGAGTCTCTTTCCGTTGAGAGCGACCGGAACCCCCTGCTCGAACTCGATCCTGACCTCCTCCACGGCGTCGGGGGCCGCGAGTGGCGATACCGTCCAGGCGTAGATCTCCTCAGGCGGGTGGAAGGCCGGGTCTTCGAGCCTGCCGCCCTCGATGCTCCGGCTCCAGCAGTTCTCGTCGATGCTGTAGGGCTTGTCCTTTGCCACGGTCACAGGGACGTTGTGTTCCTGCGCGTAGCAGATCTCCCACTCGCGGGTCAGGTTCATCTCCCGCATCGGTGCAATGATATCGTACCCGGCGGACCTGAAGATGAAGTCGAACCGGAGCTGGTCGTTTCCCTTCCCGGTGCACCCGTGTGCGATCTTTGACGCGCCTTCCTGCTTTGCGACCTTCACGATCTCTTCGGCGATCAGCGGGCGGGCAAGCGCCGTGCCCATCGGGTAACCCTCGTATGACCCGTTCGCCTTGATCGACGGGAAGATGCAGTCTGCTACAAACTTCTCCTTGACGTCGATGGTGTAGTGGTTGTCTGCAAGCATCCGGCCCTTCTCTGTTGCCCGGGTTATCTCCTCCTCGGGCTGGCCCACGTCGACGGCAACGGTGACGATCTCGTCAAACCCGTAGTGCTCGCGCAGGAGGGGGATACAGATGGAGGTGTCGAGACCTCCCGAAAATGCTAGGACGACTTTTCCCTTTTCCATGATACTGATCTCCGCGTTCCGGTTCCAGACTGTCTGTCAGACTGGAGTAATCTACATTGATATGACCTTTCACCCAGTGAACTACCCCGCCCTGAAGGACGGGGTTTCCTGCTTCATCCTTCCTCTACTGAGGCAAGTCCACAGGCTCTATGGCGCTTATCCGTCACCTGCTACCCCGACAAGGTTCTGTTCTTGCAGGGCAAATTTCTTGATATTGATTGCCGCGTTGATGTCACGGTCGTGGTGCGTGCCGCAGTCGGGACAGACCCATTCCCGGTCTGAAAGTGTGAGATCCCGCTTGAGA
>DASQ01000107.1 GCA_002503885.1 Methanoculleus marisnigri
GGGGTACATTGGTTTTGTCTTTGTCCGGGATTTCTTTGGTTTCGGTACGCCGCGTTCATCACTTTCAACTCGGAGATATTGAAGATATCTGGTTTGTACTTTCCCATTTTCCCGATAACTCTCATATTTGTAGAGATACACTCGATTTCCTTTCTTGATGCGTTTGATATATACCATGTGAGTTGTATTACAACATACAACAAAATAAGCCTTTCCCCTCTCTAATTAATATTTTAAGACACAAGGGGGAGATAGTGGCGAGAAATCTCGCATGTAAGGTGTAAATTCTATCTATTCAGGTTAAATGCTCCTGCCTATCAAAGTCTCTCCCCGTCGCCGCGTGTGGGCTGATGTGTCCTTCAGATTCGAGAAGCATGTCTATGCAGAGTCCACAGAGGACGTTGCCCGCTACACTCTCAAGTACGGCCGCGTGAATGGGATCTATGAGGACGAAGAGATAGCCTTTGATCTCAAGCGTACAGTGTCCTCGATGCTCCGGGACGGCATCCCCGCCAAACAAGTGGTTGAGGAGACCAGCCAGATCTATGGCATCCCCCAAGAGTGCGTAGAGGAAGTTATCTCAGCCTGTCCCCCCCAATAAGCCCTTTCCCCAGGTGCGCGGCGTGAAAGTGATCCTCCCCAAAACTATATCTTTCCAGATACAGACATCATCATGTATGCCGACGAAGACGGTAGTCGAGCGGAAGAAGGCAGCCCTCACTCAGGCTGAAATCCAAGCCAGTATCGATAGACTGGATGCGGACATGGAGAGAGCGGGGAAAGGTCGGAAATATACTCATGCTGAGATAAAAAAGAAATATGGGTTATAAATCGATGTGCGGGTACATCTGGTGTGCCTCCTCGAAACCCACGATCAGATGAATTTGAGCAAATCTGTTCTCTTTCGCCCCCATCACCTTGTAAAACACGGTGTATTTCCTCTGAACATGTAACCGGTGAGTGTTCTCCTTCCCTTTCAGTTTCTTCTTGTTGCATAGTCTGATCCGGTCGAAGAGGTGTTCACCCAGGCAAAACTCTATTTTCTGGATGATTTTTGCTAAATACTCGCTATCTCTGTGCTCAATTGCATCAAGATGTTTTTCTGCCGTCTCTGTGTATACGATCTCGTATTTCGTCATGCGCCTCCCTCAGACCTCGACGCCCCGTGTACGCAGCGCGGCGATCACACCCTGTTCTGCAGCCTCAGAAATGGGGATACTCTCTTCCTTCGCGAGGAGGTAGACGTTCTCGTGGATAACGGACGGAGGTCTGTTGAAAAACCTCTCCCTTTGCGTTGATGTGCTTCATAGTAGATGCATAGCAAGTATTGCCACTTAAAAAGCAGGTGTCAAACAAATCGCCCCTCTTTAGGCACCCTCTCTTTATCGCGGTCTAAGCAGAGCATTAGGATACCCGAAAGTGTGCCCACATGTGCGCACATGTCCGGACAGGAGAAAAGAATCATGGAAACGAGAGAAAGGAAGAATCCGACGATAATCCATCGGATTAGAAAAACCACATGATGCCCGTGGGGCCACAGGCATACCAGATGAAAATATGTAGGTGACCCATTTTCATACGAAAGGGTCCACACTACTGTAGCACCGGATACTTACGAGTATCTAAAGAATACAGCCGTTAACGTGGGCCAATTAGTAGATAGAGCGGTTTCTGAACTCCGAAAGGTAACGCCTCATGGATTGATCCTTATTTCGCAAAAGAAGGAAGAATCATGGGCTTGGGGCGATTCGAACGCCCGGACTTCGCCGTGTAAGGGCGACGTCATAACCAGCTAGACCACAAGCCCTGCGGATGCCTTATAGTGTTTTGCACCGTGACGGATAAACGTGTTGCCTGCCGGAGGTTTCGGATAGGAGCCTTGCGAAAAAAATTGGGTTAGATGAATCCGAAGGACTTCAGCGTCACATCGGGGTTGACGGCTCCCACGTGGTAGACCTTGCCCTCGGAGAGCTCGTTGATGACGACCTCGGCCGGCGAGAAGAGCGAGGTGTCGATCTGGTAGAAGTCGAAGTTGGCTTCCTTGAATATGTCGTAGAACGGTTTTCCGTATCCCTTGGACTTATTGCTCGGGAGCCGGTCCAGGTAGTCCTTGATCTCGGGGGCGTTCATCGTCAGCATGATGCTGCCGTGGTAGATCGTGGCGTCGTTGGTGCAGCCCATCGCCTTCGTGCCGTCCTTCTTGACGGGGGCGATCGGGGCGTGGCCGATACCGGCGGTGATCTTCCTCGTGTCAAAGCCGAGCTCGTTCAACTTGTAGACCGCGGTCTCGACACAGCGGCCGGCGACCTGGACCGAGCCGACGATCGATGCCGTGGGGGCGACGACCGCGCAGGTGTTCGCCACATCCACGTTGCAGGCCTCGGCGATATTCTCCATCACGGCGGCGTTCGGGAGGTGGTCGCTCTCGAGGCAGATGACCGCGTAATCGAACTCGTCTTCGTACTCGATGACCTCATAGGTGTGCTTGGGCTTTAAGGAGAGCGCCCGTGCGGGGCCGCTGCCCATGGCGAAGTACTTGTTGACGTTGACCGTCCAGCCCGCTTTCTGGGCGCCGAGGCATGCAATGGCCGGGAAGTCGGTGCTGACCTCGACGAAGGGGATCGGGACGTTCTTGATCTGGCCCATCGTTACGTTGACCTCGCCAAGCCCGCCCATGCAGATCTCGGTGAACCGTCTCCCGGTCAGGTACCCGCCGGTTGTGCTGACGCCGCAGTCTACGACGCGTGCGCCATTGTCGAGCTCGTGCGGGACGGCATGGAACTCTTCGGCGTATTCAAAGAGTTCCTCAAAAATATCCAGTGCCAGTTCGTTTACGCTGAGCATGTGGAAAACCTCATCAGAGTACAAACGGTGGACGAACAGATAAGGATTATCAAATCGTCTGCTCCAGTCCCAGGTGCTCCAGCACGCGCCCGGGATCGTAGCGGAGACTGATCAGCCGGGTCCGCCCCTTCCCCTGGCGGTAATGGAGGTTTAAGAGCCGCATCGCGTCAAATTTCTGGATCATCTTATAGTACTTGGTGTAACTGACCGCCACCTGTTCTTTTACGAACCGGTAGACGTCGCCGGCGTTCATCTCCTGGTCGTCGCGAGCCGCCATCTCGGCGATCCTGCCGAGCACCTCCTTCTCCTCGGCCTTGAGCGCCCGAAGCGAGAACGAAAGGTGCAGATACCGGGAAACCTCGTACGCCTTGCAGACATCATCGCGCTCGACAACACGGCGTGCCTCCTTCTCGGCGTTCAGGGCTGCCCGTTTGAGAAGGTCGATACCGACGCGGAGGTCGCCGCTCTTCATCGTCTGCTCCACCACGAGGTCCAGCATCTCGGGCCGGAGGACATTCGGGTAGAGCCCCTGCAGGACTCTTTCTTCAAGGATGTCGTGGACCTCCTCGCCTGAGTAGGGGGGGAAATAGACCTCGGTGGGTCGGAAGACCGATGCCACCCGGGCGTCGACCTCGCTCTGCAGGTTGACGGACATGTCGCTGACGATGGCGATCACGCCGATCCTGACGCCCGGATAGGCCTCATGAGAGCGCAGCAGCGGGTAGAGCACCTGGTTGATCTCGTTCTCGTAGAGGAGGTAGTTTGCGTCGTCGAGCGCCACCAGAAGCACCTGCTCCTCGCGCTGCAGGATCCGGGCTATGGCATCGAAGACCTGCTTGAACGATGTGCCTGACGCCGGCGGCAGGTGCCCGGTGATCCGGCGGTATATCTGCGAGAAGATGGCGAATTTGGTGTTGTCGATCTGGCAGTTGATATAGACGGGGACGAGTTTCTTCGTGGCCTCTTCGATCTCGGCGAGGACTTTCCTGACGCTTGTCGTCTTCCCCGTCCCCGGAAGGCCCCGGCAGATGGTGTTCTGGGGCCTCACACCCCGGAGGCCCGGCCGGACCTGAAAAGCGAGTTCCCGGATCTGGGCATCACGATGATTGAACTGCTCAGGGACGTAATCGATCTCGAAGACTTCAGGGTCTCGAAAAAGCGTCTCCTCCCACATGAGCAGGTTCTTCTTCATTATACAATCCTCTGGTACAGTAGTATTTATAACCTCCATGTTGTTATTTCATCATCGCAGAGATCCTGAAGGGCTTAAGGCTGTTCCATGCACTTCTTGCAGAGCGTTTTGCTCATGAAGAGCTGAGAGAGCTTTGCCTGTGATTTCGTCACTCCTGCTCCGCACATCTCGCAGACATCCTCTCCCGGAGCGGCGGGCGGCTTTGCTGCGACTGGTTCCTGCGCCGGTGGTGCCTGTTCCGGGGCTGCCTCCGGTTCTGCTGGAACCTTCTCCTCCAGTTTTACGGGTGGTTGGGGGATCCGGGGTGGCTCCGGGTGTTCCGGCGCCGGCGGAATTGCTGCCTCGATGACGTCGGGCGAAGGGCAGGCTTTCTCTTCCTCTCCGTGTGCCGGCTCCGTCTCGGGGGTCTCCGGTGCCTCCGGGCCGGCAGCCTTCTCCTCCGGCGCCGGTCCTGCGGGCGGTGCTCGCGGCTCCGCAGGTCTGACCGCGAGAACGCGCCGCCGGTATGCATCCACACGCTCGGCGGTTGCCTGATCACCGCGCCCGAGCCGGGCAAGCATCCCGTCAAGGAACGTGACAAGGTCGTCTACATCCTCATGGGTCTCTACATCCCCCTCGACCTCGAGGCGGAGGTTTTCGTAGTTCTCGAGGTTGATGGTGATCCCGATGGTGACTTCCTTCTTGCTGGACATATACTCCATTAAATATTGTATTCCATTATATACAATTCCACCGGCGACCGGCATCGCCTCGTCATTCGGTCCGTCCGGCTCCCGTTTTCATCCTCTGTATCCGGCCCATAGGTCCGCTATCGGGGGGCTCTCCCCGTGGGAACCGATGCAATATCACCGGGAGCCCGCCGTGCAGGCGAAGCCGCTGCCGGCCGTTGCCCCTGAACTCTGAAACCTGGCTCCTTGGGGGTATGACCCTTTTCTCACCCATCGATTTTTATAATCCAGTGATGATGTCTGGCCGTGCCCCGGTTGTACCCCTCGATCGTTCTCCTGGTTGGCGTAGTTATCAGCCTCCTGCTCGTCCAGAGTGCTGCTGCAGCACCGGTGACGCCGCTCGTTGTGGCGGCAGGCGACAGCAGCCCCGGAGCAAAAGCACGGGCGAACTACACCTGTGACGGCCTCGACGACCACGTGGAGATCCAGGCGGCGCTCGCGGCATTGCCGGAAGGCGGCACGGTCGTTCTCTCCAACGGCACGTTCAACTGCTCGGGAAGCGTCGCTCCCGCCGCCGGGGCGACGCTCCTCGGCCAGGGCCCGGAAGCAACCTTCCTCGAGTTCAGCCAGAACGGGATCCTCAACGTCTCAAAGGAGCATGTTACCCTGGATGGATTTCACATCACGGGATCCGGCTACGTGAATACGAGTACGAGCACGACCCTCGACCTCGACCAGTGGCTCGGCGTACTCACCATCTATGCGGGCGACACCCGGGTCTACAACATCACGGGTACTGCCGACGCGAGCATCCAGGCCGTCTTTCTCCTGCTCCACAACCCAAACATCTACACCCCCGCCCTGGAGGGCATCGAGTTTGTCAACTGCCGGGCCGTGGACACCGGGACGTATGGGTTCCTGCACAACGCCTGGGGGTCGGAGAACAGGACGATCCAGAACGTCCGCTACGAGAACTGCGCCGCGATCAACTGCGGCAGGTATGGGGCGTTCAACCCCTGGGTGACCGGATTCGACTTTGCGGAGTTAAACGACATCGAGGGCCTCCGCGTGACGAACTGCCTTGCAGAGGGTAACCTGGAGTCCGGGTTCCACTTCGAGTGGGACCCCGAGAAGCGGGACTGCGTCTTCATCAACTGTTCGAGCAGGAACAACGGGCAGAAACCCTGTCCCGAGGACTACCTGGTGGGTGACCCCGACTTCTTCGGGTCTGGTTTCTACCTCCCGGGAGGGCAGGTGTCCCTGATAAACTGCCGGGCCGAGGAGAACAGTGCATTCGGGTTCCTGGTCTTCAACCCGGGCGGTATGCTCCTGTACAACTGTACCGAGAGCGGCACCGGGCGCGTCCCGACCACCGGGACCTCTCTAAAACCCATCTCGTACTGTATCCTCCAGTCCATGCCGGTCCCGGCGAACCCGTCCATCGTGATGGAGCACTGCCGAAGTCTTGATTCGAACGGTTGGGGCCTCTTCGTCTGCGGCACGGAGAACGCCCTCATCAGGGACTTCATCCTGACCGATCCGGCGGGCATCGACGGTATCGGGGCAGTACTGGGGTGCTCCCCCACGGAACTCCCGGTGAACTCAACGATCGATGCGGGCATCTCCAACTCGACCATCGATCTTGTCGCATCGGGAGACCGGCCACAGACGCTGGTGTACATCGTGAATAACAGGAACGTCACGTACTCCGGGCAGGTCTTCTCCGATGCTGCCCGGCCGGTGGTGGTCGAGTGGACCCGATCAGGAGATCCGGACCTGACCGGTCTTGCGGTGCTGCCGGCCAACAGCACGGCCTGGTGATTCGGGCGGCTGCACCGCGATCGGGGATATTCTGGCTCCCCTGCTCCTGAAAGCATCTTCTGTGATATTGTCGATCGATCGAGGGCAGAGGCTATTCCTGTTTGGTTCCGGGACCTCTGATCCGGACCCCCCGGCAGGAGCGGGCCGACTAAATCCTTAAATGGTACCTCTGCACCATAAGGGTATTAACCTGGCAGGAACCACCACGGATCGTCGCGATCTGCTCCAGGCGTCCGGTTTGTCCCTCTGGCGGGGGATCATCGGATGATTCGTTCAACCCGGGACGGTGAACTCTCCCGATCGCCGATACACCCGGCAGGATGGTTCCGCAGAACACCGGTCGAGGAAATAACAGACAGGTCATAGTCCCATGTCAGCAAGACCACAATTGGGACCCGGAGGCAGACGCATCCTCATCGCCATCGCAATCATACTGACGGTGATCGGCGTCGTCGTGCTGGTCATGCACTTTTATCCGGGCCCGGTGCCCCCGCCTCCCCCTCCCCCACCGATCACCCCCATTCCCACGACACCGGCAGTGCCCCCGGAGATCTCCGGACCGACGGTCGTCGTCGCGGCAAGCGATAGCAGTCGTGCGTCGAAAACCCGGGCTGACATCCTGTGCGACGGTACCGATGACCAGCGCGACATTCAGGAGGCATTCGATGCACTCTCGTCGTCGGGTGGCACGGTCGCCCTGACGGAAGGCACGTTCAATTGCGCTGGAAGCATCTACCCCCGCGCAGATTCCATGCTCCGGGGGGAGGGACCGAATGCGACATTCCTCGAGTTCAGCAAGAACGGGAGGCTCCATGTCTCCCGGGAATCCGTCACGCTCTACAACTTCCACGTCAGGGGCACCGGATACCCGAAGGTCGAGCCCGACCTCTGGCTCGGCGTGGTCACCATCTATGCGAGCCACGCGAAGGTCCTGGACGTCGCGGGGACCGCCGATGCAACCACCCAGGCGGTCTTCCTCCTGCTGCACGACCCGGACGTCTATGCCCCCACCCTGGAAGACATCGAGTTCGTCAACTGCCGGGCCGTGGACACCGGGACGTATGGGTTCCTGCACAACGCCTGGGGGACAGAGAACACGGTGATCCGGGATGTCCGCTACGAGAACTGCGCCGCAATCAACTGCGGCAGGTATGGAGCGTTCAACCCCTGGGTGACCGGGTTTGACTTTGCGGAGTTAAACGACATCGAGGGTCTCCGCGTGACGAACTGCCTCGCAGAGGGCAACCTGGAGTCCGGGTTCCACTTCGAGTGGGACCCCGAGAAGCGGGACTGCATCCTCAAGAACTGCATCAGCAAGGATAACGGGCAGAAAGCCTACCCGACGAAGGCCTACCTGGAGGACGATATGTCCACCCACTACTTCGGGTGCGGCTACTACGCCCCCCGGGGTGACATCACCTTCATCAACTGTTACTCTGAGGGGAACAGCCGCCACGGGTTCTATGCCACCAACGGCGGCAAGCTCTACAGTTGCGTCGACCAAAACGTCGGTGCCGGGAAGACCGATTACCGGATCGTCCAGCCGGCATCGTTCTACGCGGCCCCGACCCGATCGATAACGCCGTCGCTGGTGCTCGAGAACTGTTCAAGCATCGATTCGCACGGCTACGGCCTCCACATCGACCTCGCAAGCGATGTTCTGATCAAGAACTTCCGCCTGGAGAACCCGGCCGGGATCGACGGCAAGGCGACAAACCTCGGAGGATCGCAGGGGGGACCGCTGGCCAACTCTGTAGTGAACATCTATGCGTCGGGTAACCGGGCTGAAACGCTGATATGGGCCAGGAATAACGAGAATGTCGAGTACTCGGGGCAGATTGTCTCGGACACGGCGAAGCCGTTTGTGATCGAGGGCGTTCGCACCAGGGATGTCCGGATCAAGGATATGGAGATCGTCTCCGCAAGCCTCGCGCCGTTCACCAACGGTGTCATCCTCGCAAATACGGTGCCTTCCGGGGCGGTAACGTTTGAGAATGTGGCGGTCACCTCGGGGGTGCGGTGACCGCCCGTGGGCGTGAAGCACGGCCCCCTCTCTCCGTCCGATGACGGCGCCTGCATGGTCCCGGCATCCCGGTGACCAACCCAGGTCGACAACGTTTTGCTGGATCCGGCTATATTCTGGTACTGAATGGCGTTCTCCGGCCGATCCTGTGCGAGGGGGTTATTGCGCGGAGGCGATGTTGCAGGCATTCTCCCGGCCTTTCCGGGGTGCGGCAGGGGGTGGACTGCCGCCTGGTCGATCGCAGATGGCGATCCCGGATATTTCAGGGATTTATACGCTTTGCAGAATAATATCCCTGATTCAGGGTCTGTTTGCCCGTCCGGACTGTCAACCGCGATCTGCGATCAAGGGGGGTATTCTCCGCGGGATCTGCGCTAAAGTTTGGTGCAATATTTATATATTCCTATTTTTCTGTAAGTTTTTAAAATAGTTGAAATTAACAACTTTGACTGTAAATAACTGCCCGTTTGTAATTTTAAATAATCTGTATTGCCCAATCAATTTAAAAAGCCTTTTAAATTACTGTTGTCAGATAATGCAGTATCTCCCAAGAGGTGAGATAATGCGAGATAAACGGACAACGAAGCTTCTAATCGCAGTGTTCCTGATCGTCGGGTTGATCCCGATCGTCGGAGCACTCGAGGCGACCCCCAACACAATTGTCGCGGCAAGCGACAGCAGTGCGGCCGATAAAGCATCGGCTGCCTACGTCTGTGACGGGGTCAACGATCATGTGGAGATTCAGGCAGCACTGAACGCCCTGCCATCATCCGGCGGTGTTGTCCTCCTCACCAGCGGAACATACAACTGTGCGGGAATCATTGCTCCCAGAGCAAGCTCCACTCTCATGGGGGAAGGTGAATCGACAACATTCCTGAAGTTCACCAACGATGGACGCATCAACGTCGACCGTGAGTACATTACGGTGGACGGGTTCCACATTCAGGGTAGTGGCTACAGCAGTGGTGTCAAGTGGCTCGGTGTAATGAACATCCGGGCAAGCCACGCGAAGATCCACAACATAACGGGTACCGCGGATGCAAGCATTCAGGCGGTTTACCTCCTGGTCCATGATCCGACTGTCTACGCCCCCACCCTCGAGGATGTCGAGTTCATCAACTGCCAGGCCGTGGACACCGGGACCTACGGGTTCCTGCACAACGCCTGGGGCTCGACGAACATGGTGATCAAGAACGTCCGCTACGACAACTGCGCTGCAATCAACTGCGGCAAGTACGGGCAGTTCAATCCCTGGATCACCGGGTTCGACTTTGCGGAACTCAACGACATGGACGGCCTCCGCGTGACGAACTGCCTCGCTGAGGGCACTACCGAGTCCGGGTTCCACTTCGAGTTCGACCCGAAAGTGACGAATGCCGTCCTCGAGAACTGCGTGAGCAGAAACAACGGGCAGAAAGCCTTCCCGACGAAGGCCTACAACGCGAACGACATGTCCACCCACTACTTCGGGTGCGGCTACTACGCCCCGAACTGTGACGTGACGTTCATCAACTGCACGGCGGAGGGCAACTCCATGAACGGGTTCTACACGACGAACGGTGGCAAGCTCTACAACTGCGTCGAGAAGGACACCGGCATCGGGAGGACAGACTTCTCCTACCGGGTGCCCGCCGGCTACTACAGCGTCCCGAGCCGCTCGGTCAACCCCTCCACGGTGATGGAGAACTGCACGAGCATCAACTCGCGTGCCTTCGGCCTCCAGGTCGACCTCGCGAACAACGTCAAGATCCGGAACTTCCACCTGATCGATCCGGTCGGGTACAACGGCAAGGGCTCGAGTCTCGGCGGCACGAACGGGCAGTTCGATAACTCCGAAGTGAGCATCTATGCATCCGGCAACCGCGTGGAGACGCTCGTATGGGCGAAGGAGAACGTGAATACCGTCTTCTCCGGTCAGATCGTCTCCGATGCGGCAAAGCCGTTCGTGATCGAGGGTTACAGAACCCAGAACGTCCTCGTGAAGGATATGGAGATCGTCTCCAGGACCCTCCCCGCCGGGTCCTCCGGTGTGACCATCGTAAGCACGGTTCCGGCCGGTCAGGCGACCCTCCAGAACGTGAAAGTGACGTCCACCGGATCGCCGGCACCTACCCCGACCGTTCCGGTCACTCCGGTGCCCACCACACCGGCTTCCTCCGGGAAACCGGACCTCGTGGTGACTGATGTCTCCTGGGAACCGGCAAACCCGGTTACCGGGAGTGCGGTGACCCTGAAGGCAACCATCAAGAACCAGGGAGATGCCCCCACGCCTGCGGGCGCGACGCACGGTGTCATCGTCACGTTCGATGACGGTGCTGCCGGGCCGGGTGTCTGGTCAGATACCTACACCAGATCGATCGCTCCGGGTGCATGGGTCACGGTGACCGCGAACGGCGGCTCAGCCGGTGCAACCTGGAAAGCCGTCGAGGGCACTCACACGGTGAAGGCCACCGTGGACGACGTTAACCGGATCGCCGAGAGCAACGAGGCGAACAACGTCAGAACTGAACAGATAACGGTCTCAAAGACCGCGTCGGGGTCAACCCCGACCCCCACTCCTACCACTCCGGCTCCCTCCGGGAAGCCTGACCTTGTGGTGACCGGCATCTCCTGGGAACCGGCAAACCCGGCTACCGGGAGCCCGGTGACTCTCTCGGCCACGATCAAGAACCAGGGGACGGCCCCCACGCCTGCGGGCACAAAGCACGGCGTCCTCTTTACATTCGATGACGGAGCCGCCGGGTCCGGCGTCTGGTCCGACACCCACACCACGGCTATCGCCGCAGGTGCATCCGTTACGCTGACCGCGAGCGGCGGGTCGGCCGGTGCAACCTGGAAAGCCATCGAGGGCACTCACACCGTGAAGGCCAATGTGGACGATGTCAACCGGATCGCCGAGAGCGATGAGAACAACAACGTTATGAGCAAGCAGATCGTCGCCGGAACCATCCGGGTTCCCGTCAGGGGAGACCTCAACGAAGATGGCAAAGTCGACTGGGCCGACGTGACGATCGCCGCCGGGATGGCACAGGGAACCACTCCGTCCAATGCCGCTGCTGATTGTAATGGAGACGGCACAGTGGACTGGAAGGATGTTGCCCTGCTCGCCGATTTCTTCTTCGGCAGGATCTCTTCTCTGTAAAGCGTTTGCCAGGAGCAGTGGTTTTGTCCCTCCCCTCCTCCTGGTTTTGCCACAGGTGCCGCCACCTAACACCTGTGCAGTGTGTAACCATATTGGTTATGGACGGATCTCCTTACCAGATCCGGTGAGCATCTTCTGCTGCCGTCTTGTGCAACGAGGCCCTGAAAATTCTCTCCTGAAGGATCTCCGGCCTTGAGGGGGTCGGAGCGGTGGATACATCTATATAGGTGCCATCCGATACTGGCGACCGATGGCAGTAGCACTCCCCAAAAACTTCAGTGAGGTCAGGCAGCACTTACAGGAGCCGCTTATCCGGAATTCATTCTATATCATGGCGTCATCGTTCGTCGCTGCGGGGTTTGGGTTCTTCTTCTGGATGATTGCAGCCCGGTTCTACTCGCAGGCGGACGTGGGTATTGCAACCGCCCTGATGTCGTCCATGGGGCTCCTCATCCTCATCTCCCGGCTCGGCCTGGACCAGTCGGTGATCCGGTTCTTTCCTCTGCGCGACAAGAACAAGGTTCTCGGGACCGCCATCCTCGTGCCGACGGCAGTGGCGCTTGGTGCGGGGGTGATCTTCATCGCCGCAGTGGACGTCGTATCTCCCGAGCTCACGATCGTCAGGACGGTCGCACCCCTCTACCTCATCTTCCTCGGGGCCTACTCTATCACCTGGGTTCTCGAGGGCGCGTTCAATGCACTGCGGAAGTCTGAACACTACTTCGCCCTGAACCTGCTCTACGGAACAAGGATCCTCTTCCTGGTTCCCCTGGTCTTCCTCGGAGCAATGGGCATCTTCAGCGCCTTCGGTCTCTCGTTCGTCCTCGGGCTCGTCCTCGCCCTCGTCCTCCTCGCCCGGTGCTCCGTGCGGCCGGCACTGGGTGTGGACCGGGTCTTCCTGCGGGAGGCATGGCAGTTCTCTGCCGGCGCATACATCGCCGGGATACTGATGTCCGCGCCGAACATGGTCATCCCGATCATGGTGCTCCACGTGCTCGGGGCGGAGAGCACCGCCAATTATTACATCACCTACGCAATCGTCTCGATACTCTTCATGATCCCCTACGCGTTCACGACCTCGCTCTTTGTCGAGGGAAGCCACGGGGGGGAGATGAAGAAGAGCGTGCTCCGGACGCTCGCGAGCATGTTTGCCCTGCTCGTACCTGCAATCATCGCGCTCTCTCTCTTCGGGGAGCAGATCCTCAACCTGATCGGCAAGGACTACGTCGAAGGGATGGCCCTGCTCCAGGTGCTCGCCGCGTCAGCCCTGTTCGTCTCCGTCTGCCAGACCTTCATATCGATTGCAAAGGTCAGAAACGATATCCGGAGCCTCATCATCCTCAGCAGTTTCATCAGCGTTGCCCTCCTCGGGCTCGGCTACACCCTGATGAACCGGTTCGGCCTCATCGGCATGGGGTATGCGTGGCTCACCACGTATGTGGCAGGAACGCTCCTTGTCGGGATAATCCTGAAGAAGAAAGGGTGGATCTAACTGTTCTCCGGGCTGCTGCATACCCGGGAGGAGTTCCGTCTCCGGTCATGCGGGGGCCGCCGTCCGCTCTTCACCGGTAGTAGATGGTGGAGCCGGCATTATCGTAGACCTTATGCTGGTTCTGGATGAACCGCCCTGCATCAACGTAGTCTGCCGTGGTGACCGCGTACTCCTGCGCCTCGATCCGGACACTATCCTTTGCGAGGTTATACATGCCGAAGTAGAGGTACGAGTTCGGCTCCAGCAGCGACGCATTTGCCGGGATGTATCGCTGACGGCGCGGGTCGAATCCCTGGAGGAGCCACCAGCGTGTGCCGTCGACGTAGATGGGGCGCTCGCTCCCTTCCGAGAAGAGCCACCTCGCCCCCTGCACCTCTTTGCCGTTGAAGACCGGTTTGTCTCCCGTCGTCTCGAGCGCCATCGATGTCGGGCTGTCGTCCACCACCTGATAGATGAGCCCGCTGTTGAAGAGGAAGAACACGACCAGGAATGCCGATAATGGCTTATAGGCTGTTCCCATGAACGGGGCGGCCGTGATCGCACGTATCCTCCCCGCCAACGCCTCGTAGAGTGCTATGCCGCCGATGATTGCAAACGGGGCAAGGAAGATCAGGGTGATGTGGTAGAGCCGGCTGGTGTTGAGCGAGCTTGCGAAGAACGGGACGACGATGCCGGCTACGTTGATGAGGAGGAAGACGAGCGAAATGGCGAGGTACTCGGGCTCGATGCGCCACCGCTCGCGCCTCGCCAGGGTTGCAAGCAGTCCCACGGCGATCAGTCCCTGGGTGGCGATATGGACAAGCTTTGCCAGGCCGTGCAGGGGCGTGACGGCCTGGCTGGTGAGGATATGCATCCCCTGGGCGGCTATCGGGCTGAATGAGTCCGCAAAGAGGGTGCTCCAGATCCTGTCCCCGATGCCGGTGACCGTAGCAAGCGCCGTGCCTTCGGCTACCATCGAGTACCAGAGATAGACGAGGGCGGCAAAGATGAGGATGTAAGGGAGGACGAGTGTCCTGACCGGCACCCCCCCGCCGCCGGTTCCCGATGGAGCGAGCGGGTCGGACTTCAGGAAACCCGATGTTCCGGTGAGCCTCTCCGGCAGCCAGGGTCCCAGGCGCTCGGGGATGACGAGCAGCAGCCATGCCGGAACAAGCGAGAAGAAGTAGATGTATGAGAGGCCGTAATGCGAGACGATCATGGCAAAGCCGAAGGTGACCATGAGAAACGCCTGTCTGCCCCGGGCCATGGACTTATCGATCATCGCAAGGATGGTCAGTGTCAGGAAGAGTTCTGCGATCTGCTGGCGGGCGAGGGAGATCATCTCTGTATAGAAGGTGAAGAACGCAAAGAAGAAGAAGATCGAGAGAAACCCGATCCTGGCGTCCGTCTGTTTCTCGACCGCCCGGTAGAGCCCGAGCGGCACAAGCGCGAAGAGGAGGGGGTAGAGGATCTTGAAGACCCAGATGGGGTCCAGATCGCAGATGAGCGAGTAGATGGGGACGAGCGCAACGACGGAGAGCATTCCGTTTGTGTTATATGGCATGCTCATGTCCCAGAGGCCGGGTATCAGCACGCTATTCACGAGGTAGAGCTCGTGGTGAATATCATAGCCCCAGATATACTCCGATATCAGCGAGGTATGGTAGAGGAGCGAGAGCGCGATAGTGTAGATCGCGAGCCCATAGCAGGATGCCGGGATGAGACGGTCGAACCCGACAGCGAGGACGATGATGGCGATCAGGACGAGGAGCAGGAAGAGGAACGTGACCATGTGGTACTCGTTGCGCACGTATGTCCCGACGATCGCAAAGAACGGGAGCAGCATCAGGAACGGTGCTGCAGGGGAGGAGGGAATGGCTAACTCCGGGCTGGAGGCGGCATGTCCACGGTCCCTGATGAGAGCGAGGTAGAGCAGAACCTGCATGACGGCGACGATTGTAAGGAAGAGCATCACAAACGAGAACGGCCTTGAATACCCGAGCAGGGGGTAGGTGATGTTGGCGGCGAGGCCGGTGAGCATGAGGAACGCAAGGCTCAGCCCGACGGAGTACAGCATCGTCTCGATTGTGCCGCGATCGTGGAGCCTGAGCGCCTTCAGCACCAGGACTCCGGGCAGGAAGGTGAGATAGAGAAAGGCCAGGGCCTCTCTTGCGATCGGTATATAGTATCCGAAGAGGCCGAGGCAGACTACCGCGACGAAAGCGAGCTGGAATGCCTGAAATGCCCAGAAGAACGTTTTGTTATCCCAGTCGTTCATCTGGAACGGGTTGAGCAGGTGCATGGTATCCCTTGAACGTCTCTATTCGGCTATGTGCATGGACAGGGTGTCTTCGATGGCACCTGACGGGCCGTACGCCGCATCAATGCACCTACTCTCCGGTCCACCTATTAATGTGTTGTGCAGGCCCGGCCTTGTTGTGGGAGCGGGGTTCCGTTCCCGCGCATCTGCTCCGGCCCGGGAGGTGCCGACGGTCATCGCTTGTTCCCGCTGGCGGGGACTGTCTCGGCGAAGGTCTCGTCTGCAGGGGGCTTTTCCCTCCCCTGAGCAGGTGCAAGTTCGTTGTAGACCGCGAGGAGCGACCGTGCGATCGTTTCCCAGGCCATCTCGGTCTTCAGTTTCATGTAACCCTGCTCTCCCATGCGCCGGCAGGCCGCCGGGTCCTTGAGCAGGCTCACGATCGCGGCTGCCAATGCCGCAGGATCGCGTGGGGGCACGATGTACCCGGTCCTGGCGTCATCGACGACCTCCGGCAGGCTCCCCACGTTCGTCACCACCACCGGCCGCCGGAACCCGTATGCGGTTGGTATCACGCCGCTCTGGGATGCTTCGAGGTACGGAAGCGCCACGACACTCGCCTGCTGGAAGAGGCGGGCGCCCTCTTCGTAGGATATCCTGTAGTTGTAGACCTCGAATGCATCGCGGCCCGCCATCGCCTCCTGGTACCTGCCGAAGTCCTCCCCCGTTCCGGCGATGACGATCCGGGCGTCCGGGACTTCCCGGGTGATGAGCGGTTCTGCCTGGATCAGGCAGTCGAGCCCCTTGTAGCGGTGGATGCGGCCGAAGAAGAGGACCCGGCTGCCGTCCGGTTCCAGGCCCTCCTGTTCGAACTTCACAAATGGCGCCACCTCGTGCTCGCCGATCGGGATGACATGTACTTTCCAGCCCGGGATGCGGTGGTTCTCCACCAGGATCTCCCTGAGCGCTTTCCCGTGGACGAAGATCCGGTCGGGCAGGACCCGTGACATGAAGAGGGTAAGGCGGTAGAGCAGGGAGCCGATATCCAGGAGGCGGTCTTCGCCGGGGTGCGGCTCGATGTCGTGGAACGTCGCCACCAGCGGATACTTCCGGAGCATGGGGAGGAGCGGGCAGAGCATGGGGTTGTTCACCTGGAAATGGATGACGTCGGGCTCGAAGTCGTTGACTGCAGTGACGATCTCCTTGAGCAGCGGGTAGCACGACGGACCGAGCCTCCCGGCGTACCGGGAGTAGCCGAAGATATGGACCTTCACCTTCGGGTCGATGCCCTCCAGGTACTCCTCCGACCTGTAGTCCGGCAGCAGCAGCAGCACCTCGGTGTGCCGGGCAAGTTCGTTTGCCATCTGGATGGTGTAGTCGTAGAACCAGAAGGTCAGGCATGCCACTCGCATAGGGGCACTCTCTGTGGAGACGCTCTATATAGACATTGCGTCCGGGAGGGCCGTTAGGCCCAATGGGCCCGGGTAGATGGGTATGAGCCCGCCGGATTCCGCTCCGGCGGCGGCTCTCCTCCGACTGTTTTTGCCCGGCCTCCCTGCCGGATTCGGTCCCTGTGACCCCCGCTGCTGTCCAGCGGGCTGGTGCCTGTCCCCCCTCACGCCACCGCCCGGCAACGAGGGCCGGAGCCCCCGGGCCATACCGGCGCACGGAACCGAATTTCCATCCGTTCTGCGTGAAAGCGTTTCGAGAAGGGTTGCTCCCGGCGATCAGCGACAGAAGGCGCGGCTATTTATGTCCTTTGGTTTTAGTTTCAATAATCATATAATATCTTTTTGCATCAACCGATCTCCGCTGTCCTACACCTTATTCCGAACTAAACGGGATATGGCTGCCCATATTGTCGAATAACCCTCTTATGCAATTTTATTTTATGAATAAAATATATATATGGTCATAGTAAGACGGTAGTAATACCTCACAGAGAGGCTGAATGGCATGATAGACAGGCAAAATATTCTACGACTGGCTGCAGTACTTCTGGTGTGCTGCCTCATCCCGGCATTCTCCCCGGTAAGTGCAGCCGAGTCTACAAGTCCGGTCACGCTCACCGTGGCTGCAAACGATAGCACCGAACTGTCGAAGAACCTGGCAGACTATGTCTGTGACGGCGTTGACGACCAGGCCGAGATCCAGGCAGCGCTCGCCGCACTGCCGGAAGGCGGTATGGTCGTTCTGACCGAGGGTACGTTCAACTGTGCCAGAGTCATCGCACCGGCGGCAGGCACGACACTCTCCGGCCAGGGTCCGGAAGCAACGTTCCTTGAATTCACCCACGACGGGCGCATCAGCGTCGATCAGGAGTCCATTACGCTGGACGGGTTCCACATCAAGGGAACCGGCTACAGCAGCGGCGTCAAGTGGCTCGGCGTGATGACCGTCCGTGCGAGCCACGCGAAGATCCACAACGTTGAGGGAACGGCGGATGCAAGCATTCAGGCAGTCTATCTCCTGATTCACGATCCGGCGGTCTACGCGCCGACCCTGCAGGACGTCGAATTCGTCAACTGCAAGGCCGTGGATACCGGGACGTACGGGTTCCTCCACAACGCCTGGGGTTCGTCCAACAAGGTGATCAAGGACGTCCGCTACGAGAACTGCGCCGCGATCAACTGCGGGAGCGAAGGTGCGTTCAACCCCTGGATCACCGGGTTCGACTTTGCGGAACTCAACGATATGGAAGGCCTCCGGGTGACGGACTGCCTCGCGGAAGGTAACCTGGAGTCCGGGTTCCACTTCGAGTTCGACCCCACGGTGACGGACGCGGTCCTCGATAACTGCGTGAGCCGGAACAACGGGCAGAAACCCTACCCGACGGTGGCCTACAATCAGAATGATATGTCGACGCACTACTTCGGGTGCGGCTACTACGCCCCGAACTGCGACGTGACGTTCAAGAACTGCACCGCGGAAGGTAACTCCCTGTATGGGTTCTACGCGACGAACGGCGGCAAACTCTACGACTGTGTCGACAAGGACACCGGCGCCGGGAAGACCGACTACACCTACCGGAAACCTGCCGGCTACTACAATATCCCGAGCCGCTCCGTGAACCCCGCCCTGGTGCTGGAGAACTGCTCGAGCACCGACTCGCACGGCTACGGCCTCCAGGTCGATCTCGCGAGCAACATCCAGATCAGGAACTTCGAGCTCGTGAACCCGGCCGGGATCGACGGTAAGGGTGCAAGCCTCGGCGGCACGAACGGTCAGTTCAGCAACGCCGAAGTGGACATCCACGCCTCCGGGGACCTGGTTGACACGCTCGTATGGGCGAAGAACAACCAGAACGTCCAGTACTCGGGAGAGATAACCTCCGGCTCCGAAAAGGCGTTCCTGGTTGAGGGCGGAGAGAATGTCCGGACAGAGGGCATGACGGTTGCGCCTGCCGGCGAGTAAACCGGTCGATATTATCGGGCCCGGTCCCAATCTTTTTTGGCTTTTTGGGCCTTGTTGAAATGCTTTCCACAACCTCTGGATAACACCCGGTTACCAATAGGGGTCGGTGACGTATGGATGTCTGGAGCGTGAGCATCGCAGATGTGGGAGGCACGGCAAACAGAGTAATCAAAACGGGAAAAATATCACGATGAAGTGGACCGTGGGGACTGCGCACCTTCGCACCTGGTGCATCTTGTCAGTTTATGTTAGGAATTTTGGCGTGTGGGGGCGGGCGCTATGGTCGCACTCCGGGGGTACTCCGGAGCACGGCTTTCCACCGGGTATCGCCATGACTGCCCCCGCCCTGGGGCGGGGGAGGAGGCCGGAGGCCGGGCGGGGTGGGGGTTACGGGTATCCCATGAGGCAGTAGAGACAGGGGAGGGGGAGACCCCCTCCCCGTCAGCCCCACCCCCGCGAGGCGATATCTCCACGGTCCACTTGCAGGGGCATGCCCGGGGTGATTCCTCATCCCGGGTCTATGCTTCCACATTCATGCCCTATTCAACAGA
>DASQ01000090.1 GCA_002503885.1 Methanoculleus marisnigri
AGGATCGTGACCTCTCGGATCTGGTGCGGCTTGATGCACGGGGGGATCGGGAACGTGAGTTCCTTGCCCGTCAGGCCGTGCTGCTTCCGGAACGTAAGGGACATGCCGAGCGTCACGGACCCGTTGCGGATCGTCAGGTGTGCCCGGGGGTACGCCAGCTTGAACCGACCGTCTTTTTGGAGGTAGTGCGGAGGGCTCGGGCAGTACTCGAGCTGCCCCTTGCGGTACAGTTTTAGCAGCTCAAAATACCCTTTGTACGCCTCTTCAACGGACTTGAGGGTCTGCTGAGCGGTATCGCTGTGCAGCAATCCGTAGTTTTCGTTCGGCTTTGACTGCACGTAGGTGCTGCACTCTTTGTAGGGGAAATCCTTCTTCCGGGTGTAGGGAAGGTAGGATCCGACCAGGATGTCAACCCCCGAGGTAAGATCCGGCCGGAGGCCCAGAAGGATCTGGCGGTTCTCCTGATGCGTGGCATAATGCTGCCGGACGGTGTACAGTCCTACATTGTACATGCTTTTAGCATGGTACGCGAGCGTGTCGAGGATCCAGAACGTCTTCTGGGGAAGGCGCAGATAGTTGCTGACGACTCGCAATGCCATTACCTCTTATCTTTGGGGCTCATCTGTCTTTAAGAGAACTCCCGCGGGGCGAAAGTGTACGGGGCTTGATGCGGGCAATTCCTCCCCGGTTGAAACCGGGGGTCTCCTTGCCCGTCGTATATGAAATAAGATCTGCGTAAGAGTAAGTCAAGTTTACTTGTCCAGAGAACAACCCGGTTTTAGCCAGGATCCTAAAAACAAGTCTTTATCAACTCTTTTCCTCAAATATAAGGCCATGGGTCTCATAGAAGACGCCCGACGTGGCGTCGTCACCGAGGAGATGCGGATCGTCGCAGCAGCGGAAGGGGTCTCTGAGGAGTTTGTCAGGCACGGCGTGGCTGAAGGCCACATCGTCATTCCGGTCTCTCCCTATCGGAAGGTGAAGATCTGCGGTATCGGCGAAGGGCTCCGCACGAAAGTCAACGCGAGCATCGGGACGTCGACGGATATGGTCGACGTCGATGTGGAGATCGAGAAGGTCCGGCAGGCAGAGCGTGCCGGTGCCGATACGCTGATGGAGCTCTCCACCGGCGGCGACTTTGCGGAGATCCGGCGCCGGGTCGTCGAGGCGACCACCCTCTCGGTCGGGTCGGTCCCGCTCTACCAGGCGTTCATCGAGGCCGCCCGGAAGCACGGGGCGGTCGTCCACATGGAAGAGGACGACCTCTTCCGGATCACGGCGGAGCAGGCGAAGCTCGGGACCAACTTCATGGCGATCCATACCGGGATCAACTATGAGACGATGAAGCGCCTGAAGAACCAGGGGCGGCACGGCGGGCTCGTCTCCCGGGGCGGGGCCTTCATGACCGCGTGGATGCTCCACAACGAGAAGGAAAACCCGCTCTATGCGGAGTTCGACTACTTAGTCGAGATCTTGAAGGAGCACGAGGTCACCCTCTCCTTCGGCAACGGGATGCGGGCAGGTGCGGTCCACGACGCGACCGACCGTGCCCAGATCCAGGAACTGCTCATCAACGCGGAACTCGCCGATAAAGCGCATGAACAGGGTGTCCAGGCGATCATCGAGGGACCGGGGCACATCCCGGTCGACGAGATCCAGACCAACGTCGTGCTGCAAAAGCGGGTGACGAACCGGAAGCCGTTCTACATGCTCGGCCCGCTCGTCACCGATATCGCGCCCGGCTACGACGACCGGGTGGCCGCGATCGGGGCCGCACTCGCCTCCTCCTACGGTGCCGACTTCATCTGCTACGTGACGCCGGCGGAGCACCTGGCGCTCCCCACCCCCGAGGAGGTCTACGAGGGCGTGATGAGTTCGAGGATCGCCGCCCACGTCGGGGATATGATCAAACTCAAGAAGCGGGATGCCGACCTCGAGATGGGACACGCCCGCCGGGACCTCGACTGGGAGCGGCAGTTTGCGGTCGCGATGAACCCCGAGCGCGCCCGGGCAATCCGGGCCGAGCGGATGCCGGCCGATACCGACGGCTGCACGATGTGCGGCGATTACTGTGCGATAAAGATCGTCGGACGGCATTTTAACTTCTGATGGGGATGGGGGAGGGCGCTTCCCCCGGGATCTCGTCTTTTTTATGGGTATTGTTTTTCGGGTAGCGGGGGTGTTCGTTCTTCCGGGTGGTAGACTGCATGAGCTGCAGAGCCAGTCTTATCGTGCTTCCTTGCTCTTTGCACATATCTGAGCGGCCACTATGGGCAAGTCCCAGTACAGTGGACCGTGGGGATATCGCCCCTGGGGGAGGGGCTGACGGGGAGGGGGGATTCTCCCCCTCCCCTGTCTACATCTCGTAAGTTAATGCCTATAACCCCCACCCCGCCCGGCCTTCGGCCTCCTCCCCCGCCCCTAAGGGGCGGGGGCAGTGCGTGGCGATATCCCCACGGTCCAGCGTACCCGGAGCGTGGGAAAATCGGTCTAATACGCTTGCACACAAGAACACCCGAACATCCTCACATCAAAATCCGCACCATTATCGCCTCCCTCACCCACGATCACGTAAGAGGACAGCCCAATGAAACCCGATAACGCTCAACTCGTGAACGAATTCCTTGCCCACGCCGACGATCTCGGCGACGACGTCATGGAAGATGTAAAGGAGATGCTCGGCGTCGTGCCGTTCATCTTCTCCATCCTCCGGGACCGGCCCGACATCTTTGCGCTCTCCGCCATCGCCGACTACCGGATCTCCCGGCCAGGCTCCCTCGACGCAAGGACCGCGGAACTGGTCGCCGTTGCGGCCGCCGCAGGGGCCGGGGCGGACAGCTGCCTGAAGGTACACATGGGGGCCGCGCTGAAGGAAGGCGCATCCCGCGACGAGATCCTCGACGCCCTCCTGATCGCCGCCATGATCGGCAAGACCCGGGTCCTTGCATCCTCCCTCCGCCGGTTCCGGGAGGTCTGCCGCGAGGAGCAGACAGCAGAGAAGTAGACTGCCTGCCGGCCCGGAGCATGCATGCTTTATGGTCTGATTGAGCCAAACCTCTCTTGCAATGAGCCAGACAAAGGCGGCCCTTCGCCAGCAGGCAAAGGAGGCCCGATCCCTTCTCTCCCCTGCAGAGATTGCCACATACAGCAGCATCATCGAACGAAGACTCCTCGAGATCCTGAACGGATTTAAGACCGTCATGGTCTACGCCTCAAAAGCCCCGGAGGCCGAGACCAACGGCCTGATCGCGGACTTAAACCGCCGGGGCGTGCGGGTCGTCGTGCCCATCATCGAACGGGAGACCTGCAGCCTCCGCCTCTCCTACCTGCCGGACGCTGCGGTCCTTTTCCCCAGCACATTCAACGTGCCCGAACCAATCGGCCACGAGCTCCCGGCCCGGCCCGAGGAGCTCCAGGCAGTCGTCATACCGATGCTCGCCTTCGACGCCGAAGGAAACCGGCTCGGCTACGGTGCCGGGTACTACGATCGCTTCCTCTGCCGGTACCCCCACCCACAGAAGATCGGCATCGCGTTCTCCTGCCAGCAGGCAGAGAGCATTCCTGCCGACGATAACGATGTGAAGATGGATTACATCGTTACAGAAAAGGGGATCATCCAGCACAACGGGAGGGAGAGTTAAGGAAAGATATAAATACTGTCTTGCACTTACCTATGGTAAATCATACAGGAGGAGATTGTTCACATGGCTAACACCGAATCTGTTGAGGTGACCATCAAGGAGGCGGCTCACGAAGACGCCGGCCGGGGGATCGCCAGACTGAGCATCGACACCATGAAGGCTCTCGGTCTCGTCAGCGGCGACGTTGTCGAGATCGAAGGGCGCCAGAAGGCGGCGACGCTCATATGGCCCGGATTCCCGCAGGACACCGGCAAGGCGATCCTGCGCATCGACGGCAACACCCGGGGCAACGTAGGAGCCGGGATCGACGACAACGTCCGGATCAGGAAGACCGAGGCCGGATATGCCAAGAAGGTGACCATCCAGCCGACCCAGCCCATCCGCCTGGTGGGCGGCGAGCAGTACCTGGGAAGGATCCTTCGCGGCCGGCCGATCACAGAAGGGCAGCACGTTCGGGTCAGCATCCTCGGCAACCCGCTCACGTTCGTCATTGCCAGAGTGACCCCGAAAGGTATCGCCATCGTCACCGACAGCACCGAGATCGAGTTGAAAGAGACTCCGTATGAACCCGAGGAAGGGCGGCGCGAAACTGCGACCGACGTCCACTACGAGGACATCGGCGGTCTGGACCGCGAGCTGCAACTCGTCCGGGAGATGATCGAACTCCCGCTCCGGCACCCCGAACTCTTCGAACGCCTCGGTGTGGAGCCCCCAAAAGGCGTCCTGCTCTACGGCCCGCCCGGAACGGGGAAGACGCTGATCGCAAAAGCGGTAGCAAACGAGGTGGACGCCCACTTCATCACGCTCTCGGGCCCCGAGATCATGAGCAAGTACTACGGCGAGTCCGAAGAACGCCTGCGGGAGGTCTTTGAGGAAGCGCAGGAGAACGCACCCTCGATCGTCTTCATCGACGAGATCGACTCGATCGCACCCAAGCGCGAAGAGGTGAAGGGGGAGGTCGAGCGCCGGATCGTCGCCCAGCTCCTGGCCCTGATGGACGGCCTGAAGACCCGGGGTCAGGTGGTGGTGATCGCCGCAACGAACCTTCCCGATATGATCGATCCCGCCCTCCGGCGCGGCGGCCGGTTCGACCGTGAGATCGAGATCGGCATCCCGGACACCAAGGGAAGGCAGCAGATCTTCCAGATCCACACGCGGGGCATGCCGCTTGCCGAAGATGTGATCCTCGACGACTACGCCCGCTCCACGCACGGCTTCGTCGGCGCCGACATTGCGCTGCTCGCAAAAGAAGCGGCGATGCACGCAATCCGCCGGATCATACCGCAGATCAAGATCGAGGAGGAGATCCCCACCGAGATCATCGACCAGCTCCGCGTGACGAACGAAGACTTCATCGAAGCGCATAAGCACGTTGAGCCGAGCGCGATGCGAGAGGTGCTCGTAGAGATACCCGATGTCAAATGGGAGGACGTCGGAGGCCTCGAAGACGTAAAGGCCGAACTCGCGGAGGCCGTTGAGTGGCCGCTCAAATATCCGGAGATATTTGCCTCCTTAGACACCGAACCCCCCCGCGGCATCCTGCTCTTCGGACCCCCGGGGACGGGCAAGACACTGCTTGCAAAGGCGGTCGCAAACGAGAGCGAAAGCAATTTCATCTCCGTAAAGGGTCCTGAACTCCTCTCGAAATGGGTCGGGGAGTCGGAACGCGGCGTTCGTCAGGTATTTCGGAAAGCAAGGCAGGCAGCGCCGTCGATTATCTTTTTCGACGAGATTGACGCGCTTATGCCGAAACGCGGATCTTATATAGGATCGTCGCACGTAACTGAAAGTGTGGTAAGTCAGATCCTGACAGAGCTCGACGGCCTCGAAGAGCTCAACAATGTCGTGGTTCTCGGCGCTACCAACCGCCCGGACATGTTGGACGAGGCGCTGCTTCGCCCCGGCAGATTCGACCGGATCATCTACGTCCCGCCGCCTGACCGGGAAGGCAGGAAGAAGATCTTCGAAGTGTACCTCAAGAACAGAGAGATCCTTGCAAACGACGTGAACATCGAGGAACTGGTCGACAGGACCGAGGGTTACGTCGGAGCCGATATCGAGGCACTGGTCCGTGAAGCCAAGATATCCGCCATGCGCGAGTTCATCGTTGCGATGGGGGGTAAGTCCGAGGAAGAACGGCGCCAGGCGATCGGCAACGTAAGGGTCACGAAAAAGCACTTCGAGGATGCCCTCTCCCGCGTGAGAGGCACGCTGGATATCGACCGGTTAGAAGAGAACGAACGCCACTCCTGGCAGATCCTCTACAACCAGGAGCAGCGGTCTGCGCTCGAAGACGCCATCTCGACGATCAACCGTGCCAGGATGCGGGAGACTGAGAAGGTCGAGCAGGAAGTCAAGGATCTGACGGAGGCCCTGAAAGATGCGGTCTACCAGAGGAAGAAAGACTTCGGCGAGATCAAGCGCCTCACCAAGGAGTTGAAGACCAGGATAGAACGTCCCCTGCCGCAGACGGCTATGGCGTTCTGACGGGAGTGCCCCGTGGATGGGGCGCTCCTCAGGGAGGTCATGCGACCTCCTCATCAACAGAGACAGAAACAACGTGATGCACATGAGTGACAGCCCAGCAGACATCTTCCAGCAACTCAACGAACTGATGAAACGCCTCATGGAGCAGGGGCTCAAGGAGCAGGGAGATCAGAACAGACCGTTTGCCTACGGATTTAAGATCGTCCTCCATGACGCCGGCAAGACCGAGATTCCGGCGGAGGAAGCGGTTCCCGCAGCAGAGCCGGAGGAACCCTCATCCGGGGGGACCATCGAGCCGATAGCAGAGATGTACGCAACCGATGACGACGTGACGGTGGCAATTGATCTCCCTGGTGCCGATACGGAGAATATTCACCTGTCACTCATCAACGGCACGCTGACGATCATCGCAGGCGGCAACCAGCTGACCTCGGTGGAGGTGCCGGCCGTGGACGCCGACTCCATGCAGTCGAACTACAAGCACGGCGTCCTGGAGGTCAAATTCTCCCGGGGCAAATCGATCAGGATCGACTGAGACGTCAAAGCGCCTGCCGGACCAGACCCGGCACAATACATTTTATCGACAGCTGCACCCCGTGAGCAGACCGGAGGCCACAGGCCGGCAGGTGCCGCGCGGGGAGGCTGCAACATGTCCCTCCGCTCCGTACTCTTCTCATGTTAGCCCTCCTCCCGGCCGCACCCGGACACTACTTCCCACAGAGGACGCGCGATCGTCACCCGGGTCTCCACACGAGAGGTCCAAAAATGCTGCCCTCGAAGATGCTCCAATTCGCAGCAGGTCCGGAGAAAACGGCAAAAAGAGTAAACGGCGGTATACTGGCCCTGGTGGTGCCGTAGAGGAGATATGACGGGAAGGATCGTCCTTCTCAGCCATCCAGAAAAATGGTTGCCGTAGCAAACCATTTTTCAAGGCAACAACACCTACATATACAGTAATACCTATCTACTAGTCGTAAGGGCTACGCCCCTCCAGGTAGTGGTGATGAAATGGTTAAGACCACCGTGTCCATAATTAAAGCAGATGTAGGCAGTTTTCCGGGGCATTCCCGCACCCACCCGAGACTCCTTGAAAAGGCCGCACAGATGCTCAAGGAAGCAGAAGGCAGCATCATAACCGACTCGTACGTCACCCACTGCGGTGACGATCTCGAGTTGATCATGACGCACACCAAGGGCGAGGACAATGAAGAGATCCACAAGCTGGCCTGGGATATCTTCCTGGAATGCGCCGGGATCGCCAAGGAGATGAAACTCTACGGCGCCGGTCAGGACCTGCTCGCAGATGCGTTCAGCGGCAACGTCAAGGGGATGGGACCGGGTGTTGCCGAGATGGAGTTTGAAGAGCGCGGTTCCGACCCGGTCCTGGTCTTCATGGCCGATAAGACCGAGCCCGGCGCGTGGAACTACTTCCTCTATCGGATCTTCGCCGACCCCTTCAGCACATCCGGCCTCGTCATCGACCCGTCGATGCATGATGGGTTCACCTTCGAGGTCCACGATGTCATAGAGAAGCGGAAGATCCTCTTCAACACGCCGGAAGAGTCCTACAGCCTCCTTGCCTATATCGGAGCGCCGAGCCGGTATGTGATCAAGTACATCTGGAAGAAGAACGGCGAAATCGCGGCATCCACCAGCACCCAGCGGCTGAATCTGATGGCCGGCCGGTACGTCGGCAAGGACGACCCGGTCATGCTCATCAGGGCGCAGAGCGGGTTCCCATCGGTCGGCGAAGTCATCGACCCCTTCAGGACACCCATCCTCGTTGCCGGCTGGATGCGCGGTTCGCACCACGGGCCGTTCATGCCGGTGGGCGTCTGCGACGCAAACTGCACCGCGTTCGACGGACCGCCCCGGGTCATCTGTCTCGGGTTCCAGATCAGCAATGGGAAACTGATCGGGCCTGCAGACATGTTCGACGACCCGGCGTTCAACCTTGTCCGCACCCGGTGCTGCGAGCTCTCCGACGTGCTCCGGGCCCACGGGCCGTTTGAACCGCACCGCCTCTCGCTCGAGGAGATGGAGTATACCACCCTCCCGGGCGTCGAGAAACAGTTCAAGGACCGCTGGGAAGACCTTTCCGAATAACCCCCTTTTTTCCGGATTGACCGGCCGCAGAACTGTTGGTTCTGCCGGCGGTTGTTTATGGTGCCTTATTGGCGGCCGATGACACCTGATGGTTGGCCTACTATCGCCGCTCGCCGGTGGCACCTGGCGGTGCCACACCTCCCACCGGCCGCTGGCGGCCGGTGGTCGGTTATAGGAAAAACTTAATGCGTGAAGATAACCATATAGGAACAGATGGTTAACGGCATCGTACTTCCTGTAAAGAAGGTTTTTTCACTCGTGGATTCTAAAATCGTCGTTGAGATCAAGGATGACGGCAGGAAACTCCAGGGACGACTCGTGGCAGTGGATGAACACCTGAATCTCCACATGGACGAGACCACCGAGTATACCGGTGATCAGAGGGGCCGCACACTGGGAACTGTTGTCATACGCGGCAATAATATCCTGACCATTGCACCTCTGCTCTGATAGCCATGGCCGACCAGGAGGAAGAAGCACTCAAAGTTATCCAGTCCCACCGTCAGGGCGTTCTCCAGAGCGATCTCTGGAAACTCCTTGGTATTGACAGCAGAAAGTGCTCAAGGATTGTAAAGCGGCTGCTGGATGCCGGGTTGATAGAACGCATCGAGTTCCGCAGCGACGGCATCAAGACCTATCTCCTGCGGGCGAAGAAGCGGGCGATCGACCCCAGCGTCATCCTTGCAGGAGGAGAAGTTCTCCCGTGCATCGGCTGCGATCGGGAATGCACCCCAGAAGAGTGCGCGCTCCTCCTCGACTGGATGTACCAGCTTGCTCTTGAAGAGTATCAGGAGTAGGGCGCCTCTTTTTTGAGAGCCAGATGGCCTTCAGCTGAGGCAGCGGAAGTCATTCTGAAACGCCGGTTCCGGAGTGTCGCTACAAAAGAGTGGAGGCCGGGATCCGCGGACCCCGTTCAGGACCGGGCAATCTCGCCCGGCGCGCTCTTCTTGGGGCAGACCGCATCGATCACGCCGTGCTGCACGTTGTAGAAACTGTGCGGGACGTCAATCTCGCATTCGAGATCGATGACCGTTTTTTCGTCACCCCCGGTGCAGAGGGTCACGGAATCTTCCTGGAACGTGACGTACGGGGCGCCATCCGCCCGGGCATCCGTCACCGCGGTGATGTAGATGCAGTCGTCCCCCTCGACCACTTCGACATTGGACTCATCATCCTCGTCCCCGGACGGGTCGAGATAGGGTGTCCCCTCGGACGACCCGCTGATGATGGTGAACCCGATGATCCTGGGGTCCTGGGGGGGCATCTCGCTCAGTATCTTCTCCATCAGCCGCGCGATATTTTTAAACATTTCGTCGTATGGATTATTCGCCATGTGTACCACGTATCCGGTATCGGTCGTTGATTCGCTCGACAACCCCCATGCGTATGAGGTTGCCCAGTCTCTGTTTCAGCTCATCCGTGGACAGGCTGCTCACTTCGTCGAGTTCAACGAGCATCTGGTCGGCGTGGGAGAGGGCGAGGATGATCTCCATATCCCCTTCATCCGTGACGAAGCCCCCCCTCATGCGCACGACCTCGGTGAACCTCGATTCGATCTCCCGCTCCAGTTGTTCGAGGTTATCCAGAAGTTCGTCGCGAGCCCTGACCATCCTCCTGAATGCCTCGAGATTCCTGGTAAATCGCGTTCTCTGGTTCTCTTCAACGGAGGGAAGCGTAACCCCGTCCTGCTTTTGCAGGTTTACGATGACATTGATGTCATGCGAGAGGTAGTAATACTTTCGCCTGCGCTCGTCCTGGCAGGAGATGAGGATCTCTTCGCGTTCCATCAACTGCAGGTGTTCTATAACCGCTTTTGGACTGAGCACCAGGCGCTCGGAGATCTCGGTCACAAAACACGGCTTCTGCCTCAGCAGTTCTATTATTCGCCGTCTGTTCCGGTTTCCCAGGATATCAAGGAGACGGGAAACCTCACTGCCCTCGAGCATGTTTACTAAATGTTAGTGATTCAGGTATAAAAAAAGGTTACTCGAAGAGGCGGTAATTCGGCGCCTCGTCGGTGATCATAATATTGTGGGGGTGGCTCTCGCCGTAGCCCGCAGGCGTAATCCTGAGGAATTTGCCGTTCTTCTGCAGATCCGGTATCGTCTTTGACCCCGTGTAACCCATCCCGGACTTCAGGCCGCCGATGAGCTGGTAGATAACGTCCGAGACATGGCCAACATAGGGGGTGACTCCCTCAACGCCCTCGGGAACGAACTTGGTCCTCCCGAACTCCTTCTTCTGGAAGTAGCGGTCGCTCGACTCGCCGCTGCTCATGACGCCGAGCGATCCCATCCCGCGGTACTGCTTGTAGCGCCGGCCCTTGATCGTCGTAACCCTTCCCGGCGCTTCATCGGTGCCGGCAAAGAGGCTGCCCGCCATGATACAGTCCGCACCTGCGGCGATCGCCTTCGCGATATCCCCGGAATACCGGATGCCGCCGTCGGCAATCACCGGGACGCCGACCCCGTGCGCCACCTCGGCGACGTTTGCTATTGCAGAGACCTGCGGCACGCCCACGCCCGCGACGATCCGCGTCGTGCAGATGGAACCCGGCCCGATGCCCACCTTCAACCCGTCGACGGAGTCGACCAGAGTAGAGGCCGCCTGCTTCGTGGCTATGTTCCCGGCCACCACGTCGACGGCGACGCTCGCCTTGATCTCCCTGACCGCTTTGACGACGTTCATGTTATGACCGTGAGCGCTGTCCACGACCAGGGCGTCGACCCCCGACTCAACCAGCAGCATAGCCCGGTCGAAGTCGAAGGGGCCCACCGCTGCGGCGACCCGGAGTTTCCCGTTCGCATCGCGGTTCGCGCGGGGATACTGCCGCTTTTCGAGGATATCGCGCATTGTGATGATCCCGACAAGGCATCCTCTTGCGTCCACAACTGGAAGGCGCTCGACTTTGTTCGCATACATGGTCTCGAGCGCGTTCTCCGCCGTGACATCTTCAGACGCCGTGATCAACTTCTTGGTCATGTAACCGGTGATCTTCGCCTCGCCCTGTTTGGGCAGGATCGCCCTGATATCCCTGCGGCTGACGATGCCGATCACCCTGTCGCCCTCGATAACAGGCACGCCGCCGATACCGTGCTGCTTCATGACCCGTTCCACATCGGTGACCGTGGAATCCGGGCCGACCGCCACGACCTCGCGCTCGATCAGGTCCTCAGCCTGTTTGACGATCCTGACCTCAGCGACCTCGTGCTCCGGAGTCATGTTCCGGTGGATAACGCCGATGCCGCCTTCCCGGGCTATGGTTATCGCCATCCCCGATTCAGTCACCGTATCCATGGCGGCACTCACGAGCGGGATGTTCAGGGGGATGCTCCGCGAGAACCGCGACCCGACGTCGACCTCATTGGGCTCGACCCACGATTCGGAGGGCTCAAGCAGCACGTCGTCAAACGTAAACGTTGTTTCCAGGTTCATCTTCTCGATATACATACATCACCTGAGCATCATCATTGCTTTCTCCACCAGTTCGACCCGGATCGTGGTGGACCGATCGCCCCCGCAGACCATTCCCCGGACGCCGATGATCTCCGGGTCGATCCGCTTTAAGGCATCGAGGTCCTCGAACTTCAGCGAACCGGCAAGGGCCGTCTGCAACCCGAGTTCCCGGTTCTGTTCGGTGAACCGGGTCAGTGTCTCCTCGTCCATGAACTCAAAGAGACTCTTCCCATCTTTAATGCCGGTGTCGATCATGGCGACATCAGCTCCGGCATCCGCAACCAGTGGACCGATGGCGAACGGCGAGATCGTACCCATCCTCTCAAAATCGGCATAAGCGGCGATAACGACGTACTTCTCAGGAAACTCCCGTTTCACCGCCGCGGTCACCGCTTCGATGACGTCACGGGCACGATCGGCTCCGTCGAACATCAGGCCAACCTTGATAAAATCAGCACCTGCATGTGCGGCACCGTAGGCAGAAAGAGCCGCAGTTCCTGGCTTATACTCATTGTCCCCGATTGCAGCGCTGACAGGCTTGTTGCCGGCGAGGGTCTTGATACCCCGGATGATCCAGGGAAAATTCGCACCCAACGAGCCTTCTGAGGGTTTTTTAACGTCGATGATGTCAGCGGAAAGCGAGCGTCTTGCCTCCTCAATGCTGCTTGGACTGACGAGTAATTGCATAGAAATTAATGATCCTTCACCCTAATAGTGATTGCGTTGACGACATGGAACTGATTCTTGCAGTTGATCTGGCAGACGGTCTGGTTGTGCACGGGAAGTCCGGCGACCGCGCCAGTTACCGGCCGCTAACCTGGGGGATTGCTCCCTCGGCCGAACCGGAGGCCTATTTATCCTCCCTGCAGCCCCGGTACCTGTATATCGCGGATCTCGAGAGCCTCCAGGGCAGAACACCCCAGGACAACCTCGTCCGGCGGTGCGCCGCCCGGGTCGAGAAGTGCTACCTCGACCGGGGCTGCCGGTCGCCAGCGGAATGCACGGCAGTCGTCGGGGTGACGCCGGTCGTCGGCACCGAGACGGCGGCGAGAGCGATCGAAGACCTTGCGGCATACGAGGCAGGCTATCTCAGCATCGACGTCCAGAGGGGCCGGGTGCTCCCCTGGGGCATCCGACCGGCGGAGATGCTGGCCCGTGCATCGGCCCTCTCGTTTGAGGGGTGTATCATCCTCAACATCGGCGCCGTGGGAACAGAGCGGGGCCTCGTCCAGGAGGACCTCGAGGAGATGCGGGCATGTTACCCCGGACGCCTCCTCTACGGGGGCGGCGTCGCCGGGATCGACGACATCCATCTCCTCGACGACGCCGGGTTTGACGGGGCGATCGTCGCGACCGCCGTCCACCACGGCACGGTGCCGATCGAGTGGATCCGGAGAGGATACCCGTGCTGATCACCATCGAGGGCATCGACGGGAGCGGCAAGAGCACCCTTCTCGCCCGTCTCCGGGAACTGCTCGCCGACCTCGACCCCCTCTTCACCCGCGAGCCCGGCGCCACCTGGGTCGGGGACTCGGTGCGGCGGGCGGTTGCCGAGCGGATGGACCCGATCACCGAGGCGCTGCTCTTCTGCGCCGACCACGCCGCACACATCGATGCGGTGATCCGGCCCGCGCTCGACGAGGGGGAACTCGTCATCTCCGACCGCTACTCGGACTCCCGGTTTGCCTACCAGCCGGTCGTCCTCGATGGCCTCCTCCCCGACCCGCTCCTCTGGCTCCGCCGGATCCACGAAGGATGGTCGATCCGGCCGGACCGGACCTTTCTTCTGGTCCTGCCGGTAGAGGAAGCTGTCTCCAGGCTCGATCCTGCAAAAAAGAGAGAATACTTCGAGAATGCCGGGATCCTCGCGCGGGTTCAGGAGAATTACCTGAGCCTCGCAGCCTCGGATCCCGCGCGGTTTGTCATCGTCGATGCACTGCTTAAAAAAGAGGAAGTCGCCCGGTTCATCGCCGACGAGATCAGGACGAGTGACCGATCGTCACAATCACGTCCCCGAGCGTGAGGACGTCCACCTCTTCTCCCGCCACCCGGTAGGCGACCTTCGGCGTGAAGGAGCCGGGCGGCACCGGGATCTCCTCGCCGTCGACGGTGACCGTTGCGGGCGGATTTTTGAGCAGCTCCGGCCCAAGGGCCTGCACGGCCTCCATGAATCCGCGGGCCTGCTTCCGTAACGTCGGCCCGATGATCGCCATGTTGAAGTTCACGCCGCTCACGACCTCCTCAAGCCGGGGCGTGCCGGCGCTCCACCGGGCATCGGCGGCGAGCGCCCGCCCGGCATCGCCGGCGTCGTCGACCGGCTCGGATGCGTAGATCATCACGTGGCCGAGCGGTGCGTTCAGTGCCATGCCCTTATCGTGCTTGTAGCGCCGGAGTTCGGCGACCGTCTTCACGAGGAGATCGCCGTGGCGCCGCGCCTCATCGTCGGCATACGCAAAGTCAGGCCAGGTCTCGGCGTGCACGCTTCTTGCGGCCAGGTTGTGATAGCACTCTTCCGCGAAGTGCGGGATGATCGGGGCGAGGAGACGGCAGAGGACGTCCATGGTCGTCCGAAGTGCGCTGCATGCGCTGGCCCTGCTGCTGTCGTCCGCGTACAGGCGACCCTTCACGATCTCGACGTAGTCGTCGGCAAGCGTGTTCCAGGCAAACTCCCGGATAGCCTTGAGCGCCCGGTCGAACTGGTAGCCTTCCATCGCGGCGGTGACCTCCGCGACGGTCTCGGAGAGCCGGACGAGCAGCCACCGGTCGATGAGTTCCGTCACCGGTGCCGGCTCCCCGGTCACCGTCTCCAGGTGCCCCATGACGAACCTGAAGATGTTCCAGAGTTTGGTCTGGAAACGGGACGCAGCGACGACATCGTTCCAGTTGAACATGATATCCGAGCCGATCGCCGCGCCTCCCGCACCCCACTGCCGCAGTGCGTCCGCGCCGTACTGCCCGACGATCTCCTCGGGGGCGATGATGTTGCTGCGGCTCTTGCTCATCTTGAACCCATCTTCCCCGAGCACCATGCCGTTGACGAGGATCTCGTCCCAGGGGTGGCCGCCGACCAGCGCCTTCGCCCGGAGGATCGTGTAGAACGCCCACGTCCGTATAATATCGTGGCCCTGGGGGCGAATCTGCGCCGGGAAGAGCGGGGGCTTGCCGCTCCCATCCCATCCGGTGACGTGGAGCACCGATATCGACGAGTCCATCCAGGTGTCAAGCACGTCTTTCTCACCGATGAAGTCGGACCCACCGCACCTCGGGCAGGGGACTCTGGGCTTATCGACGGTCGGGTCTATCGGGAGATCCGCCTCGGCCGGGAGGACCACCTCACCGCAGGTGGTGCAGAACCAGACCGGGATCGGCGTCGCGAAGATCCGCTGCCGGGAGATGCACCAGTCCCACTCCATCGAGTTGGCCCAGTTCTCCATCCGGGAAAACATATGCTCCGGCGTCCAGGAGATCTTTTTGGCCGCATCCAGGATATCGTCCCGGTGAACCCGCACAAACCACTGGCGCTCCGAGAGGATCTCGATCGGGGTCTTGCACCGCCAGCAGGTCCCTACCCGCTGCTCGAGTTCCTCCTGCCGTTTCAGGATCCCGGCCCCTTCCATATCGTGGAGGATCGCCTTCCTGCAGGCCTCCGACGACATCCCAGCATAGGGGCCCGCTGCTGCGGTCATAACGCCCTGACGGTCGATTGCCTTCCGGAGTTCCAGGTGGTGCTGTTTCCACCAGTAGACGTCCGTCTTGTCCCCGAACGTACAGATCATCGCCGCACCGCTGCCGAAGCCCGGGTCGACCGCGACGTCCTCGATGACCGGCACCTCGTGCTCGAAGATCGGGACCGCGAGCCTCCTCCCCTTCATGCCGCGGTATCGCTCGTCATCGGGGTGAACCGCCACCGCAACACAGGCCGCGAGCAGTTCCGGCCGGGTGGAGGCGATCTCGATGCCGTCAAAGTCGAAGTAGTTGAGCGTGGTCGTACGGGGGACGTAGTTGACCTCGGCAAATGCAATGGCCGTCTCGCACCGGGTGCAGAAGTTCACCGGATGCTCGCTCTGGTAGATGTCGCCGGCTTTGAGCATCTGCAGAAACGAAGCCTGAGTCTTTTTATAATACTCCGGGAGCATGGTGATGTATTCGTGGCTCCAGTCGGTGGAGAAACCGAGCCGCCGCATGGTCGTCCGCATCTTCTCGATGTTTCCGATCGTGAGGTCGCGGCACATCTCCCGGAACTTCTCCCTCGGTACATCGTTTTTGGTGATCCCGTAAGTCTCCTCGACCTTCACCTCGGTGGGGAGGCCGTGGCAGTCCCACCCCTGCGGGAACATCACGTTAAAACCGCGCATACGCTTGTACCGCGCGATAAAGTCGATGTAGCACCAGTTCAGTGCGTTCCCGATATGGAAGTTGCCGGTAGGATACGGCGGCGGCGTGTCGATGATGAACCGGGGTTTAGGCGAGTCAGGAGTGAAATAATTGTCCTCATCGCGCCAGGTGCTCTGCCAGCGCCTCTCCACTTCTTCGATATCGTAGTTTTTAGGTAGTTGATGTGACGGCGACATTTTCAGCGTATGATCTCTCTCTTTCCAGTGAAATATATTGTTCTACGGGGCTTTGGCGCCAGCGGATATCCTGCGCCGTGCATGGGTTTGCCGTCCCTGATCGGAGCCTCATGGAATGTTCGTCCTGCGGAAACTCCGGAGACGGCAGACGTTCGATCCTAAAGGTTTTTTCCCTGCACCGCCAATCAAGTATGAATGACAAAGCCGCAGGGGTTGGTTCTGGCATCGGCGCTCACCCTCGTCTTTATAAGCCTTGCCCCTCTGCTCCAGCCAGCATGGCTGCTCACGCTCTTTCTCATTCCACTCTCGCTCGTCCTCTTTCTCATCAGGGATACCCGGTATGTATCGCTCTCGATCATCGCACTTGCCGTGCTCTACGGGCTCGGCTGGCTCTCGACGTTCGTCTTCACCTGCACGCTCGGCATCGTCGTGATCGGGGAGCTGGCATTCCGCCTTACCGGGGGGAAGCAGGCGTCGTATCTCTACCATCTGGTTGCCGCCATCGGCATATCGCTTGCCGTGATGCTCTACCTCGGGTATACTGCGCCGCTCGTCGTCGTGATGGGCGTGGTCGCCGCGGTGCTGCTTCGTGCGGTCCTCCGGGGGCGGGACGACGCCCTGATGATCGAGGCGCTCGGTGTCGCGATGACCATGTTCCTCTTCGAGGAACTCAACTTCGAGGTCGACCTGACCATCCTCGTCGCTGCGGCCGCGATAGCGTTCGGGTTCGGCTACATCTCTTACCGGCTCCGGGTGGCCGATATCAGCGGCCTCTTCTCGGCAGCCATGATCGGCATCATCCTGATCGTCTTTGCGGACATCCGGTGGTTCCTGATCATGCTCACCTTCTTCATCATCGGCGCCGGGGCTACCCGGTACCGCTACGCTGAGAAGGAGCAACTCGGGGTCGCCCAGGAGCACGGGGGCGTGCGCGGCTACTTCAACGTCTTTGCAAACGGCCTGGTGGCGACCGGCGCCGCCATCCTCTACGGTGTAACCGGGCACCCGGCGTTTGTGGCGCTCTTCATGGGGAGCGTCGCCTCCGCCGCCGCCGATACCGCCGCAAGCGAGATCGGGGTCACGGGGAAGGTGCCGTACCTGATCACGACGCTCCGGCCGGTTTCCCGGGGAACAAACGGGGGGGTGACCCTGCGGGGCGAGGCGGCGGCCGTCGTCGCATCCGTCCTCGTCGCCGGCGCTGCCTGGGTGATGGGCGTCGCCGACCCCTGGATGGTCGTCGTCACGGTCATCGCCGGGTTCATCGGCACGAACGTAGACAGCCTCGTGGGCGCAACGCTCGAGAACAGCGGCAGGGTCGGGAACTCAGGCACAAACCTGGCGGCCACGTTCTTCGGCGGGGTCTCGGGGATGCTGATCTATCTCCTGCGATGATGTTGTGGCCGGGCGCACCGGCTCCGCTACGCTTTTTGAGATGGTTCTTTATCCAGGTCGACTGGCAGGTTCCCGTGCGGGGTCATGGGGCAGGGAGTTATATCTCTAAACATCTGTAACCGGGAGGGGGACACCCCCTCCCGGTCCCTCCCCGCGTGGCGATAATCCCACGGTCCAGTATACGGGTGAGCCGGGGAAACCCGCACTGCTCTCCTGCAGTAATACCCCCGGGACGAAACGGAATACGAACACCAGAGGTGCGAACTGCAGAACTCAATAGGATCCAGGCCCGTGGTGAGATAACCAGTGCTCCAGGAGAACTTAGTCATCGGAACCGGGCACGAGAAAAAAAAGAATGTAGTGTCCGCCGGACACCCGTCAGTATTTATACCACCGGCCCTTCTCGTCGTACTCGCCCTGCTCCACACGCGGCGCCGCGGCACCTGCGTGGCTGTGGAAGAAACTCGCCTTGTAGGCGTACAGGAACGCTGAGAAGAGCACCATCACGACCGCGTAGATGACGGCGGTGATCCATATTCCCTCGGTCCCGATGAGGGCAAGGATATCCTGCGGCATCATCGTCTGGAGCTCTTCGGGGCCCATGCGGGTGAGCGGTTCGAGTTTCTCCGCGAGGAGGGCGGTCCAGGCAAGGAGGGCCGCGAACCCGAGACCTGCGAAAACAACGATGTTTGTCAGGTAGAAGAGGAGGACGCTGCCGAGGTTGTTCATGACGAACTCGATGCTCCGCCGGATCGACTCAAAGACGTTCGTCTCCTCAAAGACCGCTACGGCATCGTAGAAGAACGTGAAGAAGGCGATCGAGACGATCACCCCAAGGAGGAGCGGCGCCATACCTGCGGCGGCACCGGCCCCGAGGAGCGCAAGCGGGATCGCAAGCAGAAAGACCATCAGGACAACTCCAAAGAAGATGACCAGCGTCGGCAGGAGTATCCGGAAGTAGTAGGTCTTGCCCGATTGCACGAACTCACTGAAGGAGAAGTTCCCCGCACGGATCGTGCCGTAGACGCCGCCGGCCAGGAAGGGTAGCGCGAGTCCCAGCAGGAGCATCAGAGGCTCCATGTAAAACGTCTCGCCTGAGATCGTGATGATGGCGGTTGCAAAGAAGAAACCGCCCATGGCAAGCCCTATCGACCATATGACAGGGTGCCGGAGGAGTGAGGCGGCATTGGTGACGGATTTGAGCGTCATGGTTACCGGACTCTCGGCATGGCGACGATCTCGCGCACCTGCAGGTCAAAGAACGCCGCGGTATGCGCGGGGCGAATGACGCAGACGGTATCGGCACCGCTTGCGGTGCCTCCCACCGCGATCACCTCTTCATCGACGGCGACCACACCCTGGTCTGCTGCCATGAGGACGCATTCCACCGCGACCTTCAGGCCGACCGCGACGGTGCGCCGCAACGCCTCGGCGACCGCCTCGGTGCGGGAGCTCCCGCCGAGTTTCGACGAGCGGGAGATCGCGCGCTCGAGCCCGGAGAGCGCGTGCGTGCCGGTGACGATCTTCGCACCCTCCCCCCGGAGAGTCTCGGCTACGTCCTCTGCGAACTCCCACTCGCCGGGTCTCGAGAAACCGACCGCGTGGGTGACGACGATCAGGTCCAGGCCCTTCCCCGACATGGCGTCGCGGAAGGCAAGCGCCGTCCGGCCGCTGGTGCTCGCGACCACAATCTTCTGGACGCCGAGTTCCCGCGCCCGCTCGACGGCGAACCGGGCGGCATCACGCGTATTCTGTGCGCCCGGAGCATCGAAATAGTAGATATTTCGGGTTACGAAGCCCATGCAGTCATGTTGTTTTCGCTCCTAATTGAATCCCCCGTTTTGGCGGCAGGAGAGATTTCAGGGGAGATGGGGCGGTGCAGAGGACCGTGACCGCAAGCCCTGACCCGGCGGGGTCACCGGACTATCGGCGGCAACAGTTCCAGCAGCACAGCCCGGGCAAAAGAAGGTGATAAATGGTGTATGACCCAACACTACTCTCAACCGAACGGTGCAATAGGAGTTACTCATGATTACACTGGCCATTGCAGGAAAACCCAACTGTGGGAAATCGACATTTTTCAGGGCAGCGACCCTGGCCCAGGCAGAGATCGCTAATTACCCGTTCACTACCATCGATGCCAACCACGGCGTCGCGTACGTCCGGACCGCCTGCCCCTGTCAGGAGATGCACGTCCCGTGCGAGAACTGCCAGGATGGGGTCAGGTTTGTCCCGATCGGGCTGATCGATGTCGCGGGCCTCGTCCCCGAGGCGCATACCGGGAGAGGGCTTGGGAACCAGTTCCTCGACAACCTCCGGCAGGCGGACGCGATCCTTCAGGTCGTCGATGCCAGCGGGTCGACGGACGCCGAAGGAAACCCGGTCGATATCGGCTCGCGCGACCCGGAGAAGGATATCGAGTTCCTCCAGTACGAGATGTCGATGTGGATGTACGGCATCCTCTCGCGGCACTGGGGGAAAATCCACCGGCAGGCCCAGGGGAAAGAACTGCTTCTTTTAGAGGCAATCACCGAGGTCTTCGGCGGTCTCGGCGTAACGTTTGAAAACGCCCGTGACGCCAACGAGGCGGCCGAAATCAACCTGCTGACCGCCGGGGAGGAGGATCTGGTCCGGTTCTGCAAGGAACTGATGACGATCAGCAAGCCGATGCTGATCGTCGGGAACAAGGCCGACCAGGCTCCAGAGGAGTGCCTTGACCGACTTAGAAAGCTTAACATCATTATTGCGAGCGCGGCAGGGGAACTTGCGCTCCGGATGGCCGCGGAGGGCAAGTTCATCCGCTACCTCCCCGGCGACCGGAGTTTTGAAGTCAGCCCGGAAGCGAAACTTAACGCCGGGCAGCGCGCCGGGCTGCAGAAGGTGGCGGACTTCATGCAGACGTTCGGCGGCACCGGTGTCCAGCAGGCGCTGGATGCCGCGATCTACAACCTCCTCGACCGGATCGTCGTCTACCCGGTGGAGGACGAGCACAAACTCACCGACGGCAAGGGCCGGGTGCTCCCTGATGCGTACCTCATGAAGCGCGGGTCGACCCCCCGCGACCTTGCCTTCCAGGTCCATACCGATATCGGCGAGGGGTTCCTGTATGCCATCGATGCAAAGACCGGGATGCGGGTCAAGGACAGCCTCGAGTTGAAGAACGGCGATATCATCAAGATCGTCAGCGTCCGGAAGTGAGGCGCCGGCACGGTGAGGCCCTCGGCCTCTCCCCCGCGCCCGGGGGAGTGAACCGGCACCTCCGGCGAGCGAATATAAACCGGCAGGCATTTATATCGCATTGAGAAATATTCGATTATTATGAGCGGCGAGGTCTATCAGGCGCAGGTCCTCCGGAACTTCTTCGACACCATCACCGGAACGGACAGGAACCTGACCCGGATCTACATGTGCGTGATGAGCCTCGCCAAACTCCGCATGGAGTCTCCCGAGAGGATGACGTTCCTGGTGGACCAGCTCCGCAAGTCCAAACAGAGACGGGAACTCTCGGTCGATATCATCGATTACATGTGCGACGTGGCGCGCGACCTCGAACTCGGCACGGTCCAGACCGCGTTCGGCGTGAAAGACATCAACACCGTCGCCGACGAGTTCAGCGGGATCAGCCTCGACTCGCTCTGATTTTTGCGCCGGGAAAGGGCTCCGGGCTGCTTGATGGTTTTTGGGAGTTGCATCGCGGCCAAGCAAGGCAGGACCCCCGGGCCCTCACAGGCCCCGCCCTTATATCGCGGTCGTTTTCCAGGCCCCGCGCCGGTACATCGAGAAGAGGATGCCTGTCTGCAGGATAGTCCCGGAGACCACCGCAAGCCAGACCCCGAGGATCCCGATCCCGAGCAGACCGGGGAGAATGCACGCGAGCGGCACCTGGAAGAGGGCCATGGAGGCGAGCGTGGCGTACATGGGCTTCTTTGTATCTCCTGCCCCGTTGAGCGCGAACGCGAGGATGATTGCGACGGCAAGGAAGATGTAGAACGGCGCGACCGTCTGCATGTACGACATGCCGATCTCCGTGCTCGCGCCGCTCGGGTCGAAGACCTCGATGATCGCGGGCGCAGCGAAGTAGAACACTCCCCCCACGAGTGCCATGAACCCGCCGTTTATGAGCGCGGAGAGTCGGACACCCTCTTCCGCCCGCTCGGGCTTTTTGGCGCCGAGGTTCTGGCCGACGATCACGGCGGTTGCGGTCGCGATCTCGAATCCCGGCATGAGCGCGACCAGTTCAAGCCTTCCCACGATGCCGTAGGCAGAGAGGGCTGCGGTGCCGAAGACTGCCACGATCGCCATCGTCGCGAGGAACGTGACGCTCCGGAGCCCGGATTGGACAGAGTTCGGGACGGCGACACGGATCAGCCTCCAGGCCAGCGGGATCTCGAACTTCGTCCGGAGCGAGAAGGGGATCACTGTCCGTCCCGAGAGAAGCAGGCCAAACGCTATGGCGAATGCCACGCTCCGGGATATGACGGTGGCATATGCCGCCCCGGCGACGCCGCAGGCAGGGACTGCCCCGTAGCCGAAGATCAGGAGCGGGTCGAGGACAATGTTGAGGAAGTTCGCGAGGATCACAAGGAGCATCGGCGTGGTGGCATCGCCGCAGCTCTGAAACGTTGAGTTGATCACCCAGAGTTCGACCAGCGTCACGCTGCCGGTGAAGAGAACCGTCAGGTAGGATGCCCCGAGGGCCGCGACGGATGGCTCGGCGCCGCTACCGCTATGAGGCCCCGGAAGAGGTTGCCTTCGGTCAGATTGGTCATAGAGTCAATTTATCTTTATAGGATTCCAGGATCTGGATGACAAAGCGCTGGTGCTCTTCCAGTGCCTGCTCATCGTCGGGAGAGGTCTCGATCCCGACGGCGTAGAGCAGGACCAGCGCGTTGTCGAGGTCGAGCGCCGCAGGGTCTTCGATCTGGTCCGGGCGCAGACGGATAGCGAGATCATCGTAGTCCGCCTCCACGAAGGTATGCTCCGGGTTTGCCGTCACCCGGGAGTCGGCGAGGTCGCCGGTACGCTCCCGGAGGATCAGCAGGGCACGCTCAACCGCGCCGGGACGCGGGGTGATCGCATCGAGCCTGGCAAGTGCGGCCGTCATCTTCTCGGCCGCGCTCCCATAGAGCTCGAATTTATACGTCAGCAGGGACTGAGCAATCAGGTGCCCGGTCTTCTCGTCGATCGTGGCGAAGATCGGTTCGATCCGAGCGATATACTCATTTAATACATCTTTCATGGTTCTCTCCTGTGGTTTGGCCGCATTAAACATTTTTTCCACCCGAACCGCGAGGAGGGTGATCGTCGCCGCGAAGAGCGTCTGCACAATCACGCCCGCGTCGAGATCGTTGGGTATGACGAAGATTAGAAACGCGAAGAGCGGCGTGAAAAGCGAGACGAGGTCGCGCCGCGGTTTGAGGTAGGCCTGGTAGCAGAGGATGCACGAGGCGGCCACGCACCCTGCGGTGCCGGCCCAGACGGTGTAGGCGTAGGGGAAGCCGACGGAGGCGAGCAGCAGCTCGATCCCGATTCCCCCGAACGAGGCCGCAGGAACTGCTATCCAGTGGCGTAATGTAGACCCGAATGGAATGGTGTTTGTCGTCATCACCTGTTCTCAGGAACAGTTTGTGCGCAGAGCATAAACAGGGTTTCCCTTTGCACCTACGGTGCTCATGCTCCTTCCCCTGTGGAAGTCGCACTTCGCACTCTTCGAGTGCCCGTGCTCCGGATGTTCCGTCCGTCGCACTTCGCACCTGGCGGTGCTTCTGCTCCCGGCCGGTCAGGCAGGCGGGAGGTCGGGCACGTCGACCTCCACATCCTTGCCGGCAAGAGCAGCCGCGCGGGACCGGAGCCTCTCGCTTTCTGCAGTATACGAGGCCTGCGACATCTCCCGCTGGTTCTCCGCCCGGCCCTTCGCGGCAGCCTTTGCCTCGCGTTCCCGCTGCAGTTGTGCGAGCGTAGCCATGAGGTGCTGCTCCTCGATCACGCCCGGGAGCGCGGCCAGGGTCTCCTGCAGTGCCGCGCGCTGCTCCCGGACTTCCCTCTGCCGGGTCAGGGTGCGCCTCATACCGGCAGGCAGGGTACCGGGGTCCGAGAAGAGGCGGACCTCATCCTGATTCTTGAGGGCAAGATCTCCCCGTCCGATCATGGCGAGGGTCGCCGGCATCACCGCTTCGGTCAGGCTGACCAGGCTCTCCTCGTCATCCGGGAGGCTGCCCGTGTAGGCATCGAGGGCCCGGCCGATTGCCGCGGCGGCCGTGCTATCCCCTGCCTTTCCGGCCACCTTCTCGGCCTTCCGGAAGAGATGGACGGCAGGGGTTCGGAGAGCTGCGATCTCCCGCCCGGCCTCCTCGTCCATGGCATCGAGTTCCCGGATCCTCTCCTCGATCTCCTGTTTTCTGGCGTAGTCCGGGCCCAGTTTGAGGGAAGAGAGGTCCTGTTCGGCCTTCCGGATCGCTCTCTCCGCCTCCATAACCGCCGCCCCAAGATCCCGGACCTGGCCGGCGGCGGCATACTCCCCACGGGTCCGGGAGAGGGATTCATACGACTCCCGGACGTCTGTCACCTGCTGCCGGGCCGCCCGGGCGCGGGTGATCGCCTCGGTCATCGCGTTGACCTCTCGCCCCAGATCCCTGACGGCGGTGCGCACCACCTTCATCTCCTCCGGGTAGAGGGAGGCGAGGTACTTCCCCTGTCCTTTCAACGCCTTGATCGCGCCCTTCAGGATCTCGGCGGCGGCGGTGTAGAAGGTCTCCGGGTCGCCGGAAGGTTCGCGGGAGAGGATCTGGGACATCGATTTCGTGAACCCCGGGAGGGCCTTTCGTGAGATATCCCGGAGACGGGGGTGGACCTCCTCATCGCCGTCGGCCGTCTCCATACGGGCGATCGCCTCCCTGAGGCTGCCGAGGGTGCCGCTGATCGCCTCCCGCGAAGGTCCCGTTGCATTGGAGAGTTCTTTCCCGATCTCTTCCTCGCGGGCATCCAGCCATCCCGGGAGGTCGTCAAAGGAGAGTTCTAAATTCTCTTCCACAGGCTCGGTTCGCCGAAAGAGGTCTCGCAGTTGCTTAAACATGGTCCATCCCTCAATCGCTCCCTGCAATCCGCTGCAGCCGCTCCACGCCGTGGATCTCCCGGATGACGTCCACCACGGCGGTGGGGACCAGGTGCTCCCAGGGTTCACCGTCGAGCATCCGCTGCCTGATGGCAGTGCCGGAATGCGTCAGCCGCTCATACATGTCGGGCGACTGGACGTCCACCCCCGCCTCGGTGAAGAGTTGCATGACGAGGGGGTTGCTCGAGTAGACCGTATCGAACGGCGGCGTCATCGCCCGGACGTGGGCGACCCAGAGGGCATTGCGCTGGACGTCCTCGATGGGGATGACGTAGAACGGACACTCGAGGTCGGCAAGCGACCGGGTGAGCATCAGCACCCGTTCTCCTGCAGTGAACGGGTTTGCCACAGTATGGGAGAGCTGGGCGCTCCCCACCCCGATGACGATCTCGTCGGCAGAGCAGGCTATTCTCTCCAGCACCGACTGATGCCCGTTATGGTAGGGCTGGAACCGCCCGACGTAGAACCCCCTGCTCATGCCCGCCTGTCCCCGTGTGCGATCTGCGCGGCAAACGCGCCTGCCGTGAACCCGGCGTCGATATTCACGACCGCGAGGACGGAGCATGCCTGGAGCATGCTCGCAAGCGCCGCCTCGCCGGCCCCCATGTAGCCGTAGCCGGTGCTCACCGGGACACCGATCACCGGGCGGTCGACGAGCCCGGCGACGATCGCCGGGAGCGTCCCTTCCCGGCCGGCGATCACGACGAAGACGTCTGCCGGTATCAGGTCCCTGAGCGCCGAGAAAAGGCGGTGGATCCCCGCCACGCCGACGTCGTAAGCGGTCCTGACCTCGCACCCCATCTCCTCGGCGATCAACCTCGCTTCTTCGGCGACAGGGATGTCGGATGTCCCTGCAGTGAGGATGGCAACGGTCCCCCCCCGTGAGGCGGGCGCATCTCCCGTCGAGAGGACGATGGCCCGTGCCGCCTTCCGGTGCTCCATCCGGACCTCCGGCGGCAGCCTTGCCTGCAGGGCAACGAGGTGCTCCGGTGAGACCCTCGTCGCGACACACCGGCCCGATGCCTTCACCTGCGCGAGCATGATGTTTGCAAAGGCCAGAGGATCCTTTCCCTCGGCGAGCACCACCTCGGGCATCCCGCAACGCACGCCCCGTCCAGTGTCGATCCGGGCCATGCCATCGATCATCTCGATGCGGAGCCCTTCGATGGCGGCCGTCGCCTCGTCCTCAGATATCTCACCGTTACAATACATCCGGAGGATGTCCCTGATGGTGGCATTCGGCAGCATAGTTCGATAACAAAAATAGGGGTGTAAGTATAATATTACTTCATCTCATGTCGTATCTTGTCTACGTCGCAGGGTTCGGCCTTGCCGTCACCGCTTTCCTGTGGCTCCGCGACCTGCGGATCTTCTCCAGAACAGGCCTTCCCGGCTACCGGACGGCGGCCTACCGGGGAGTACCTTATACGGCTCTCGCCCTGCTCGGCTTTTTTGTCACCGCGTTTGCCGAAGCGTGGGAGTACCTCGGCCTCGGCCTGGTCCTTTTAACCCTCTACCTTCAGGGCCGGGTCGACCGGGAGAACGTATGGCACGGTGAAGGGACCAGCGCGCGGTTCTTCGGCAGGGCAGGGCGCACAAAAGATAAGGGCTCACGCAAGAGACTTTAGTTCAGGAGAGTACCGAATGCTTCAGAAACCACGGGGAACGCGGGATTTTTTACCCGACGAGATGGAACGACGGCGGCTGATCGAGCAGAGGATGCGGGAAGCGACCCGCAAGTGGGGATACCGGGAGGTCTGCACGCCCGACTTCGAGCACCTTGAACTCTTCACGATGAAATCCGGCGAGGGAATCATCCAGGAGATGTACGTCTTCGAGGACAAGGGCGGGAGGCAGATGACGCTCCGGCCCGAGGTGACGGCAGCGGTGCTGCGGATGTACGTCAACGAGGGCAAAGTCCTCCCCAAACCCATCCGCTGGTGCTACTTCGCCGACTGTTTCCGCTACGAGCGGCCCCAGAAGGGCCGTTACCGGCAGTTCTGGCAGTTCGGCGTCGAGCTGATCGGCGCGGACACGGCAAGCGCCGACGCCGAGGTGATCATGCTCGCCGACGAGACGCTCCGGTCGAGCGGAGTCACGTTCGACCTCCATGTAGGCCACCTCGCGCCGATGAAGCATCTCCTCGCCGACCTTGCCCCCGGCGACCAGCGGGCGATCATGGCCTGTCTCGACAAGCACGACCAGGAAGGGCTCAAAGCGGCTCTCGTCGGCCGGGGGCTCACCCGCCTCACCGAGCCCCTTGCCGCCCTCTCGGAGTGCCGCACCATCCCCGAGATCTTCGAGATTGTGGGCGACGTCCCGGAACGCGCGCGGATCGAGGAGACGTTCGCACTCCTCGACTCCCAGAATATCAACTACCAGCCGGACTTCGGGATCGCCCGGGGGCTTGACTACTACACGGGAATGGTCTTTGAGGCGTTCGCCAGGAACCTCGGCGCGGAGAACCAGATCCTCGGCGGCGGCACCTACCGGCTCGCCCACCTCTTCGGCGGCGACGACGTCGCCTCCTCGGGGTTCGCCATAGGGTTTGACCGGGTCATGGTCTCGGTCGGGGACTTTGCGCTGGAGAGCAGACCTGTCGTCGGCGTCGTCTGCATGCCCGAAGCACGGGCACGGGCGCTCGAGGTTGCCCGGGCCTTCCGGGATGCGGGGATCCGGGCCGAAGCCGACCTGATGCAGCGGGGGATGGGTGCCCAGGTCTCTCACGCCGCCAGGACCGCGGACTTTGCCGTGGTCCTCGGGAAGCGTGAGGTCGAGGCGGGCACGGTGACCCTCAGGGATCTCCACTCAGGCGAGCAGCAGGAGAGGAGCCTTGAGGACGCCATCGCTGAGGTAGCACGGCATGGTGCTTGCTGAAGACCTCGCCAAACAGCAGCGGAGCATCAGCGTCGCGGAGTTCTTCGAGAAGAACAAGCACCTGCTCGGCTTCGACTCCCCGACCCGCGGCATCATCACCACCATCAAGGAGGCGGTGGACAACGCGCTCGACGCCTGCGAGGAGGCGGAGGTGCTCCCCGACATCTTTGTCGGCGTAAAGAGAATCGATGCCGAGGTCTACCGGATAACGGTCGAGGACAACGGCCCCGGGATCGTGCCGGAGAACGTCCCCCTGGTCTTCGGGAAGCTCCTCTACGGGTCGCGGTTCCACCAGATCCGGCAGAGCCGGGGGCAGCAGGGCATCGGGATATCGGCGGCGGTGCTGTATGCGCAGCTCACCACCGGCACCCCGGCGCTGGTCACCTCCCGGACGGGGGCAAAGGCGAGGGCCCACCGGTTCGAACTGATGATCAAAACCGAGACCAACGAGCCGGAGGTCGTCAGCCACGAAGAGATCGACTGGGACCGGATGCACGGTACCCGGATCGAGATCCAGTTCAAGAGTTCCCTTGCCGCAAAGAAGCGGCTGGTGGACTACCTCCGCCTCACCGCGATCGTCAACCCGCACGCCCGGATCACGGCCGATATCGACGGCGAGGTGACGACGTTCGAGCGGGTAGCGAGCGAGGTTCCCCCGTGCCCCAAGCCCATCCTCCCCCACCCGCACGGGATCGAGTTCGGGGCCTTGAAGAGGATCGCGGCCACGAGCAGCGGGACGGTCGAGGAGTTCCTCGTCGGCAGTTTCTCCCGGGTCGGGAAGAAGACCGCGGACGAGATGATCGCTCTTGCAAAACTCAAACCCGCCCGGAAAGTGAACAGACTCGAATCGGACGAATTAAAGCGGCTCCTCGACGCCATGCAGGCCGTGAAGGTCCCTGCCCCGCCGGCGCAGCAGTGCCTCTCCCCCATCGGGGAGGACCTGATCTGCAGGGGGCTTGAGAAGGAGATCCAGCTCGACTTCATCAAAGCCCGCACCCGCCCGAGCATGGTCCACGGCGGGCACTCGTTCATCATCGAGGCGGCGATCGGCTACGGCGGCAGGATCCCCCCCGAAGGGAACGCCCAGATCTTCCGGTTCGCAAACCGTGTCCCGCTCCTCTACCAGCAGGGCGCCTGTGCGATCACGAACTGCGTCTCGCAGGTGAACTGGAAGGGTTACGGCCTCTCGCAGCAGGGCCTCCCCATGGGTCCGGCGCTGATCATGGTCCATGTGGCATCCACGAACGTCCCCTTCACGAGCGAGAGCAAGGACGCGGTCGCGTCCATCCCGGAGATCGAGCGGGAGGTCGTCCTCGTGCTCCAGGAACTCGGCCGGGAACTCAAGAGCTACCTCTCCCGCCGGGACAAAAAGAAGCAGCAGGACGACCGCGCCCGGGCGATATGCTCGATCATCCCTGAGATCGCCGCGAAAGTGAGCGAGATCGTCGAGCTTCCCCTGGTGGACACCTCCCCGATCGAGGGAAAGATCATGCGGAAGATCGTCGCCAAGAAACGGACGAGCGACGGGAAGGTCCACATCTATGTGAACAACTACACCGCGCGGGAGGTTACGTTCGTCCTCTACAACCTCTCGCGTGATGCGGCGGCGGATGCAGAGCCCCGGCCGGACTTCACGGACCATATCGATGGGGAGTACAACAAGGTCTGGCGGTGCACGCTTGCCCCCGGCGCGGCCTGGCAGGTCGCCTATACGGGGGCGGGCGACGGATCGCTCGATCTGCGCGGCGTGGAGGACGGCATGAAAGTGGTGGTGGATCTCGATGTCTAGGGAAGAGATGGATGCGCTGGCAAAGGAACGGCTCGTCGGTATCGCCCGCACCTGGTACGACCAGATACGGGACGGCATCGTGCCGTTTATCCGGCTGCCGACGCGGACGAAGCGGAATATTGCATACGACGACGAAAGCGAGGTCTGGAAGTACGGCGATAGGGAGAGCACCCGGGCGGCTACGACCGAAAAAGGCGCGGCCCACCTCTTAAAGATGGCCTACCTCGTCTGGTTCTTAAAAAAGCAACTCGTGGAGAACCGGTCGTCGACATTAAGAGAACTCTACTACATCTCCGAGGGCTGGAAGAAGGGGAAGTTCGCCGCCCAGGACGAGAGCAACCTCTTGATCGAGGATCTCGAGATCATCACGGAGGTGCAGCGGGAGGCGTTCCACCTCCGGCCCGAGGAGGACGGGGCCTCGCTCTTCGGACCCCTTAGGATACGGGAGACCACCCGGCGCGGCGTGCGGGAGATGCACTGCCAGGAGGATGTCGGGGAGGCGGGTTACCCCATCCCGAACAACGTCGACAGCCTCGACTTCATCGAGCACGACGCGAAGTTCGTCATCGCCATCGAGACCGGCGGTATGTACGCCCGTCTGATGGAGAACGGGTTCGACGAGGAGTACGGGGCGGTCCTGGTCCACCTGAAAGGGCAGCCGGCACGCTCCACGCGGCGGGTCCTGCGGAAACTCAACGACTCGCTCGGTCTGCCCGTCGTGGTCTTCACCGACGGCGACCCCTGGTCCTACCGGATCTACGCGAGCGTCGCCTACGGCTCGATCAAGAGCGCCCACATGTCGGAACTTCTGGCAACCCCCCAGGCGCAGTTCATCGGCGTGCAGCCCTCCGACATATCCGACTACAACCTCCCCTCCGACCACCTCACGGAGCAGGACATCAACGCCTTAAAAGCGGAGCTGACCGATCCGAGGTTTGCGACCGATTACTGGCATAACCAGATCCACCTGCAGCTCGATATGAAGGTGAAGTCGGAACAGCAGGCGTTCGCGAGCCGGGGGCTCGACTTCGTGACGAAGGAGTACCTGCCGACGAGGTTGTCGGAGATGGGGGTTATCTAGAGCGGGGCTCCGGGGAGCACTTTCACCCCGCACGGCACATCTTAATGCCTGGCAGCAATCAAAATCAGAACCGGTGAAGAGAATGCTACGAACCAGGATTGTGATCGATAGGATCCGAAAAGATGGGCTTGTTTTCGCCTCGGATTACTCGGACTGCGACCATTCAACAGAGGGTTTCAGGAAGGTCATGTTCCGGGCGAAGGAAGGGCCTGCCCTCAAAATCGGGGCGGCATACTCGCTCGAGTATGAGACGGAGGACATCCTCAAACCCTTCACGCAAAAAAGCCGGAGCGGGAAGACAACCTACCATTACCCTCAGAGGTTCTACCACAAAATTACAAACATCACTCTGGTATCAACTGAACCCGATCCGGACCTCCTGCTGGAACTTTAACCCCAAAAATCGCTTTCACCCCACACGGTCTATCTTAACGGCGCAGTACCTCGAATCTGGAGTGACGGCGCTGCGAGCGGCTGGCAACCCTACGACGACCCCGAAGGGACGTCACAACTCTTCCAGCCATTCAGCGATCGAGACGATGCGGACTGTCCGACCATCGATGGTTGTCTCCGCTGACTCCGACGCAGTGACGACCGTCCCCTCAGCAAGGCCATGTGCGACCATCGCCTCGACAAGCCCCCGCATCTCCCGGTGCCTCGTGACGTCATCCTGCAGGGACTGCGTCACCTGGATGGCCCGGACGATCGTCTGGCCTGACCGTACCAGGAAGTCGCACTCGTAGCGGTCCCGGTGGTAGAAGACCTCACCGTACTTCTTCATCAGGGCGATGAAGACAATGTTTTCCAGGAGTCTCCCACGATTTTCGGAGAATGCAAATGCAACGGCGTTTACCAGGCCGGGGTCCACGAAATAGATCTTTTTTGGGTTTGCAACCTGTTTTTTTGCAGAATAATCGAATTTCATCAGAGGATACAGGAGGAACGCGTTCCCGGCGTACTCGATGTACTCTCTCACGGTATCCGGTGCGATATTGAGGGTCCGGGCAATCTGGTTGTACGAGACGGCGTTGCCGGCATTTGATATGAGATAATAGAGCAGGTCTACAACCTCGCTGTTCTTCCTCAATCTGTTTGGATAGATGATATCCTTGAGATAGATCGTCTCGTAGTAATTTTTGAGTATCTGCATCTTCAGATCCCTGTCCTTTTCAAGGACCACGCGAGGGAAACCGCCGTATTTCAGGTAGGTCTCAAAATAATGCCTCTTCTCGATGATTGTCGGGTTCAGAATACCCTGAAAACGAAGAAACTCAGGGAAAGAGAGAGGATATACGGTACAGGGAAAATACCTGCCCGAGAGGAGGCGGCTGCTCTCCTGCCTGAGCAGCGCGGATGTGGAGCCGGTCAGGATACATTTGACTGTACTCGTTGTGTCATAGAGGGTTTTGATGGTGGGCACCCAGGCAGGATAGTGCTGAACCTCGTCGATACAGAGATAGAGCCGTTCGAGTTCGGGGTGGCGGGCAAGATGGTCCTCGACAATGCGACGGATCAGCCAGGGATCGTCTGCCATCGAGAGGAGGAGTGGTTCGTCCATGGTGATGAAGAGGATGGCCCTGCCGGGCACACCGCTTCTGAGAAGGGAACTGATGATCTGGTACACAAGCGTCGACTTCCCTGTCCTGCGTGCACCGACAAGGAGGAGCACCTCCGGCGCACCAAGGTACTGCTTCAGGAAAGGAAAGAAAGAAAGTCGTTCAACGCCGGTTTCGAACTCTTTTCCGAACCACCAGGGGTTCTGGCTCTCGAGTGCGATCTGTAGCCTCTCGTCCATCTATCGATCATACTCGATGATTATCTATAAAAGTGTCGATTATGATCTATTATTCTCACCGCATCCCGGAAAGCGCGTCGGGTGAACTCTTCCGGGCAGGTCGGTCGATCCCGGCTTTTTGATCTCGTGCAGACCGCGGCCACCTCGCCAGGGTCGTACCGGAGACGGACCTCCCGGCCCGCCCCGGGCATGAGATCGGCGATCCGGTTTCGCTATCCCGTTTTAAAGCACGCAGTTCCGGCAGTCCTGCGCCCCACACGCGAGGTTCTCGATCTTCCACCGAAGCGCCTACCGCTTGATACCCTTGATCACCTCGGCCGGATGGTGCCGGGGAACTGAATACTCCCCTTTTTCGGAAGCAGCCCGGACCTCCGCAAAGGAAAACCGGCTCACCGATAGCGGGATGTGCGGAAAGACGTGATGAAAGGCCGGAGTGGAGAAAAACCACGTGATGCCCGTGGGGCCACAGGCATACCGGATGAAAATATGCAGGTGACCCATTTTCATACGAAAGGTTTTACTCTCCAGGGCCGGTCCGGACGAACGTCACATTTCGGTGGAGCACACCCTCGATGAAGAGCGGGGCGGTCACCTGCCGGACGGTGCCGCCGGGTGCAAAGACCGCCTCCGGTGCGAGGAGGGCCTTAACCGATCCCCCGTCCGGGCAGAAGTGCCCCGGAAGGTCGATGTGTGTCCCGGCGTGGCTTGATACGGCGATCAGGCTCTTGTTCTCCGCGTCTCCCCCTTCAATCGATTTTGTGGGGGTTATCGTGAGCGGTTCCGTTCCGGGATAGAGTGGGGTCGCCCGGTTCAGGGGGTATGAGATCGGGATGAGCATACGCTTCCCCGTAGGTACTCCCGGAGTTGATGAAGGTTCTCCACGATCTCCTCCACCCCCGGCCGGCCGGAAAACCGGTCCGGGTCGCCGGGCCGGATCCTCGCCACGAACCGGACATTGGTCTCGTGAGCCGCTTCCCAGTCGTTCGGGGCGTCGCCGACGAAGAGGGCTTCCTCCGGCGAGGCGCCGGTCTCAGCGAGGATCTCCCTGATGCACTCCGCCTTCGTCTTCGGCGAACCGTAGATCCGGACGAAGTACTTCGTAAGGTCCCGGCGGCGGGCGATCTCATGCATCTCGCCCTCGGGAGTCGCGGAGACGATGTAAAGCGGGAGTCGCCGGGAGCAGTCTCTGAGGAGTTCCTCCGCTCCCTCAACATATGGCACGGTGAGCATCGCGTCAAAGATCAGCCCGACGTACTCGTTCGCGAGCCGCTCCTCCTGCCCGGCGGTGAGGGGCTCATGGAGGATATTTTCGTAGATATGCCGGAATTTGTCGTACCGGGACATCCCGCCGTTCTCCAGGTGGAATTCGATGATCTCGTCGAGGTGCTCGGGGGCGAAGGAGAAGACTTTTCGGAACGCTACGGTCTTTAAGCCCAACTTTGCCAGTTGGCAACAAATAAGAGTGTTCTTAGTGATGTTTGAATTGAACTAAAATGGTAACTGGTCAGGTAGACCAATGAACCGCATCAGGGGTGAAAGGGTTTTCCTCGAATGCCCCTCTGATGGCTTCGAGTACCGGCCTACGATTTTTCTTCA